>DXSO01000082.1 GCA_019410445.1 Sutterella sp. | reverse complement strand
CAACACCGCCGGTGGCCAGGTTGTGGCAGCTGTTGCAGGAAATGAATCCTGAGCGAGACAGACGCGGCTCGAAAAAGAGCATTTTGCCGAGTTCAACCAGAGCGGGGTTTTTGACTTCAACCGGTTCAATCGGATCGACCGGTTCTGCGGCTTGAACAACTGACACGGACAGCAGAGTTGCGGCTGCGACACAAGTAAGGGTGAATTTTTTCATTTCTCTCTCCTTTGATGAATGCATCGACAGAGTCGTCGGATGGGACGAATTCCTGACGCTTGCAAAAAAGATCGTATGGAAAGGAGAAAGGAACGTCCAATACTAATTTTCTACGTAGTTAATAGCTTGTTCCAATCATGCGTTTTCAGGGCTGTTTTCAGACTCCTGGAAAGCCAGTGGTCTGTGCGGAAAACTTTGTGAAGTTTCAGTCTGAGGACGTCGACGTTTGCGGATTTTTGCAGCAGGAACGGCACCTTGATTGGTCCAGTCACGCAAATTTTTAAAAAGCTCGGAAGAGATCGCTACGTGTCGTCCTGTTTTGCGAATCAGTCCGAGTTTGAGCCAGCGATTAAGAATCGCCGACACCGTGGGACGAGCTACGGCGACGACCTGCGAGATTTCAATGGTATTGAGCCAACGGTCATGGTGATAGAACCCATCGGCATCAAGAGAAAGCTGCAGATTAAGCACAAGACTCGAAAACAGAGTTGCCATTCGTTCAGCTGCCGGCAGCGTGAAATTGGCAATCATGCCTTCCATGTCGGATTCATGATCGGCAATGACTCCAAGAGCATGTTTGCGCTGGATGGCAGGATTTTTATCAAGAAATCGTACGAATTGTTCTCTTTGCACGAGGCGCACTTCAGTCTCTCGAAGGGCTTGATCCGTGACATTGACCGTGGAAGCGCACAGGCCGTCAACGTCACCCATTAGGCGTCCCGGCAGAACTAAAGTGAAAATGTGGTTGTGACCGCGCAAGTCTTGAAATGAGAATGCACCGAGTCCCGCAAGAACAAGCGCCACTTCGCCTCGATCTCCGCCGTTGAAGATGCATCCGCCGGCCGGCAGGCGCTGCCAGCGGCCGTTGGTGTTGAAAAACCTTACGATGTCGGGATCGGCCGGGGAGTGAAGCCAGGGGGTGCTGAGAAAGACCTGACGCATGGGCAGCCTCGAATTGGGTGAATATCAAAGAGTACTCGGTACGTCTAAGCAAAGTATTGTATATCCGTGAGGTTTTCGGGTATGAGAGGAAAAGATCACAGTTTTCCCGATCCGTATTTGCCTTTATTTCACAGCCTTGGTAACAACTCGTTGTCAAATCAGTACATAAAGAAGGTTGACACGAGGTAAACTTACGCGACATTTTGTTTCTGCGATTCTGCTCTCGACTGATTGACAGTTCTGATTGGGAGTGGTTTTTCGCACGCACCGACACTACAAATCCATAACTACTCATGACGGGAACGTTCCTCAAGACAGCCCTGGCAGGGGCGGTATCGGCTCTTTTGGCCGCTACGGCAACCGCTCAGGTCTTCACAATTTCCGATATTCGCGTCGAAGGCATTCAGCGTACCGAACCCGGTACGGTTTTTTCTCATCTGCCGTTTCGAGTCGGCGATGAATACAACCCTGAACGCGGCGCCGAGGCCATTCATCAGCTTTATTCGTCAGGATTGTTCCGTGACATCGATCTTTCCGTCGACGGGACGGTGCTCGTTGTCAACGTGATTGAACGCCCTGCCGTGGCGGCTATTGAGACCAACGGCATTAAGGCTTTCGATAAGGACGGCGTGGAAAAGAGTCTGCGAGAGGTCGGATTGTCCGAGGGACGCATCTTCGATCATTCGATTCTCGAGCGCGCCGACCAGGAGCTGCGTCGTCAGTATCTCTCACAAGGCTATTACGGCGTCGACATCAAGACGTCGGCTACGCCGCTTGAACGCAATCGAGTGCGCATCACGATTAACGTTGATGAAGGTTCGGCTTCTTCGATCAAGCAGATTCGCTTTGTGGGCAACACCGTATTTGATTCGGATGATTTGGCCGATCAGATGCAGCTGGCTGAACACAAGTGGTCGAGTTTTTACACCAAACGCGATTTGTATTCGCGAGAAAAACTTGCCGCTGACCTGGAAACGCTCAGAAGTTTCTACCAGAACCAAGGTTACCTGGATTTCAAAATCGACAGTGTTCAGGTTTCGGTTGCTCCCAATAAATCCGATATCTTCATCACGATCAACGTGACCGAAGGCAAGCAGTACACCGTCAATGACATCACCTTGGGCGGCGACATGCTCGGTCTTGAATCCGAAGTAAAACCGCTGGTGGTTTTCGAAAAGGGAGAGGTTTACAACGCCGAACGCATCCAGCAGATGACCAAGTCGATTGTCGACAAGTATTCTGCTCTGGGTTATGCCTTTGCGACGGTAACGCCCATGCCGGTTCCGGTCGAGGGGCAGGATGCCGTCAATGTGGTGCTTACCGTTGACCCTGGCCGGCGCGCCTACGTACGCCACGTGAACATCACCGGCAACACTCGTACGCGTGACGACGTGATTCGCCGCGAGGTTCGTCAGTATGAATCGGCTTGGTTTGACAGCGAAAAAGTCAAGGTCTCGCGCGATCGTATCGACCGTTTGGGTTATTTTGAAATGGTTACGGCCGAACCCAAGCCCGTTGAGGGGACTCGCGATCAGGTTGACCTGGAAATTAACGTGAAGGAACGTCCGACTGGGTCTATTTCGCTTGGTGCCGGCTATTCGACTTCCGACGGCGTGATTTTGTCGGCCGGTTTTGCTCAGGACAACGTTTTTGGTTCGGGTAAGTCCTTCAGCATTGAAGTCAATACTTCCAAGAGCATGCGCACTTACGCCATGAGTCTTGCCGAACCCTACATCACGCCCGAAGGCATCAGCCGTCATATTGATTTGTATGATCGCCGCGTTGACCTCGATGAACTTGACGTCTCCAATGTTGCCTATGAGACGATCGGTGCGGGGCTGAGCTTCGGTGTGCCTGTGACCGAACTCGATCGCGTGTTCCTCGGTGCTCGTCTTGAACAGACGAAGGTGGATCTGCGTGGTAACTACACGGGAGCCATGACAGGGGATAGTGACAACAATTCTCCGGTTCGCTATTGGGATTATGTTGATGAATACGGCGATGCGCCCAAGGCTGCGTTGCTGACGCTCGGTTGGTCGCGAGACTCGCGTGACAATGTTCTTGCGCCGACTCGTGGCCGCTATCAGCGTCTTTCAGCAGAATTTGCGCTTCCGGTCTGGGATCAGCGCTACTACCGTGCATCCTATCAGTTCACGCAGTATCTGCCGCTTTCCAAGTCCTGGACGCTTGGCGTGAATATGCAGCTCGGCTACGGCGACACTTACGGCGACAAGATGTTCCCGTTCTTCAAGAACTTCTACGCCGGCGGCATCGGGTCGGTGCGCGGTTTTGAAACGTCTTCGATCGGTCCTCGCGACACCAACGGCGATCGCCTCGGCGGTGACCGTCAAGCCATTTTCTCGGCTGAACTGCTCACGCCTCTTCCTGGTGCGGACCGTACGCTGCGCGGGTTGATCTTCTTTGATGCCGGTGCCGTTTGGGGATACCGTCGAGAAGCCGGATCAACGAACTACTACCGTGAAGATATGGACTTTGGCGAAATGCGCTACTCCGTCGGTTTCGGTGTGGCCTGGATTTCGCCGCTGGGACCGTTGAAGTTCTCGCTAGCCTTCCCGCTCAACAAGAAGGATGAGGATGAAACCCAGCGCTTCCAGTTCCAGATTGGTACGGGCTTCTAAGGCGATCGGTTAAAATTCACAAAGACTGCGCCTAATCGGCGGCGTGTTGGAATGGTGTTTCAAGAGCACGAAAAACACACTCAGACACGCCGTGTAACTTTTTCATGCGGAAAAATGGTGAAAAAAATCCTAAGATGCGCTCAACCGTTTTTTCGACAGGACTTTCAGATTCGAAAGGAAAAAAGAGATGCTTAAGAAAATTCTGACGGCAACTGCCGTTGCAGCAGTGATGTGTGGTTCGGCTGCCGCCGTTGCCGCCGACTTCAAGATCGGTCTGGTTTCTCCGGCCCGCATTCTTGCCGAATCCGCCCCGGCCGTTGCCGCTCAGGAAAAGCTCAAGACCTACTTCAAAAAGCGTGAAGACGAACTCAATCGTGACATTCGCGATTTCCGTACTCGTGCACAGAAGTTCGAAAAGGACAGTCCTGTGATGGCTGAAAGCGAACGTCTCAAGCAGCGTCAGTCGCTGGCTGAAAGCGAACGCGATATTGCCCGTCGCCAGCGTGCCCTTATTGAGGAGCGCAATCAGCGTGCCAACGAAGAAAGCCAGATCATTCTGCAGCGCGCCAACCGCATCATTCAGGACATCGCCAAGAAGCAGAAGTACGATCTCATTATTCAGGACGCTATCTGGGTGAGCCCGAAGGTTGATATCACCGAGCTGGTGATCAAGGAACTCAACAAGCCCGCCAAGTAATGCGGTGTTGCGTGAGATCGTCCGTTTGCGGCGGTTTCACAGACATGAAGATTCAAAGCCGCGCCGACTCGCAAATGGTCGTAAGCGCGGCTTTTTACTTAAAGGAAATGCGCCATGTTTCGTATCGATGCTCTGATTCGTGAAATTGAGACATTGTCCGAGGGCAAACTGCCGAGTACTCCGTTGTGCGGGGCCGAAAATCTGACGGTTCGTACTTTTGCGCCGTTGGATCACGCTGCAGCCGACACCGTTGCATTTTTGGCTCAGTCCAAGTATCGCGATCAGGCTTTGAATTCTCAGGCCGGCGTCCTTGTCATTTCTCAGGCCGACAGCGAGGCGATGTACGGTTCGAACGGACCGCAGCGACCGGTTGTGATTACCAAGAATCCTTATGCCTGGTTTGCCTATGCGCTGCAGATTATGACGCGTCGTCCCTCTCTGGCCGGTGGGGTTCGTGAGGGAGCTCACGTGCATCCTTCGGCAAAAATCGCACCGAGTGCTGTCATTGAAACCGGTGCCACCGTGGCCGCCGGAGCCGTCATCGGAGAAAACACGCGTGTGTATCCGGGCGCCTACGTCGGTGAAGGGACGGTCGTCGGCGACAACGTCATCATCTATGCCAATGTCACGATTTATCACGGCTGCCGCATCGGCAACCGATGCATCCTGCACTCGGGCTGCGTCATTGGAGCCGATGGATTCGGTTTCGCTCCGTTGGACGGGCACTGGGTAAAGATTCCTCAGATCGGCGGCGTCGTGCTTGAAGACGATGTTGAAATCGGAGCCAACACCACGATTGACCGCGGAGCACTGGAAAACACTTTTGTCGGCAAGGGCAGCAAAATCGACAATCAGATTCAGCTCGGCCATAACTGCAAAGTGGGCGAGTGCACGGTGATGGCGGCCTGCACGGGTGTGGCCGGATCGACGCACATCGGCAGTCACTGCATTATTGGCGGCGCAGCCAATATCAACGGTCATATCCGCATTCCTGACGGAACGAGCGTGGGGCCGGCCACAAGCCTGATGAGCTGGCACAAGGATGAAAAGGTCATGACGGGATTCTTCCCCGCCATGGGACACCGCGATTTTGAACGTACGGCCGTTTTGGTGATGAATTTGCCGAAGATGCGCAAGCAGATTAAAGATCTGGAAGCGCGTCTGCAGGCGCTTCAGCCAAAAAGCTGACGCGCTCTGCAGGAAGCGGTGATAACATTTTTTCGAACGCGCGTTTTGTGTCTCAGGCTCAGGCGCGCTCTTGATTACCCCTGTTTTTTTTAACGTACAAAAACTGAAAGAACGCCTGAAGAAGGCGACAAAATACCCCCGATGGCTGACACGAAAACCATTCATGACATCATGCGGATTCTGCCGCATCGTTTCCCGTTTCTTCTGATCGATCGCGTGCTTGAGATCAGTGACGACTACAGCACCTGCAAGGTGCTCAAGAACGTTACGGCCAACGAGCCTCAGTTCACCGGGCATTTTCCGGAATATCCCGTGATGCCCGGCGTGCTCATCATTGAGGCGATGGCTCAGGCATGTGCAGTGCTGGGCATTGCACGTCTGACCGAAGAGGAACGCAACGAAAAGGCGCTTTTTTTCTTTGCCGGTATTGACGAAGCTCGCTTCAAGCGGGTGGTTCAGCCCGGCGATCAGCTCATTTTCGAGTGCAAGTTCATTAAGGCGCGTGCCGGCATCGGTTGGTATGAGGCTCGTGCTCTTGTCGACGGCAAGGTAGCCTGTGAAGCCAAATTGATGTGCGCTCGACGCCCCGTTGACTGAGTCTTCGGACTATTTGGTTAAATTTTTTGACAACCCTGTCATCGTGCGCACGAAGGATGAATCCGTCGTGCGCTATTATTCGTTGATAGAGCGTGAACGACCTTCACGCTCGACGAATATTCAACGCTGCCAAAATCGGGCTCACGAAGCCCTGCGAAAGGATAGTCATGGCCAGAATCCATCATTCCAGCATCATCGATATTCGCGCTGAACTCGACGAGGACGTCGAGGTTGGTCCGTTCTGCATGGTGGGGCCGCACGTGCGCATCGGCGCCGGTACCGTTCTGGAAAGCCACGTGGTCGTCAAGGGACTTACCACGATCGGCCGCAATAATCGCTTCTTTCAAGGCGCCAGCGTCGGCTGCGAGCCTCAGGATAAGAAGTACAAGGGTGAGGAGACCTACCTTGAAATCGGCGACGACAACGTCGTGCGTGAAAACTGCACTTTGTCGACCGGTACGATTCAAGATCAAGGTATCACCCGCATCGGCAGCCGCAATCTGCTGATGGCCAATGTTCACGTTGCTCACGACTGCGTGCTCGGCAACGACATCATCATCGCCAATAATGTGGCGTTGGCCGGTCATGTTCACGTTGATGATTTTGCCGTTATCGGCGGTCAGACGGGAGTGCACCAGTTCGTGCACATCGGAACGCATTCGATGACCGGCGGTGTTTCCGGACTCACGCACGATCTGCCGCCGTACGTGATCTGCTCGGGCAATCCTGCCAAGAGCTTTGGTCTCAATCTTGTTGGTCTGCGCCGCGCGGGCTACTCCAGCGACACGATCGGCCGAATCAAGAGCCTTTACAAGGCGCTGTACTTGGAAGGCCGTACCGTGGCCGAGGCTCTTGTTGAAATGGACGCGCTCATCGAGCAGGCTCCCGAGGAGGTTCGTCCGATTCTTGCCGCCATGCGTGACTTCGTTGCCGCAAACAAACGCGGCATTGTCCGTCCGTAATTGTCGGCGGGAAGTCCTCAAGCCCGTTTGGGAACACTTTCCTGCGGGCTTTTGTTTTCTGTGAACAACCAACTGACAAATTGAGCCGGGAGTTGTTATGAC
>DXSO01000081.1:3634-7403 GCA_019410445.1 Sutterella sp. | reverse complement strand
CCACAGACCGGCCTGTCAGAAAAGTCTGACGAAATATCCACGTGTCGGCAATCTTCAGAGCAAGTTCCTCGGCCTTTGCTTTGCCCATCAATGACGACCAGTATTTCAACCTTCCTTCCGAATCAAGTCCGATCGTCTGAGAATATCGATCCGTAGCGGTATCCAAGATGCTCATCAACACAACCGAATTTTCCTGTTGCTCTCCCATCTCAGTTCGGGCAGACGTGATTGCAGCAGAAGCAATCTCCAGTTCCGTCTGATTGTCATAAAAGCGCTCTTCGAGAATTCGTGCCAGCGTCACCGCCCTCATTTTGTATTCAAGCAAAGCTTGTTCTCTGGAATCCTTCACTTGATAATGCATGGACAACGCCAAAGCAAACAGCGGGATGAGCACGGCAAGACCAAGAATGGCAAAGAGCCTTTTCTTCAAACTTTTCGTATTCAAAAATCGCTCCTTGCCGCCCGTGAAGCCACAACGCGTCCGACATGACGTCCGAAAACCAAACATTCAGCCAAGTGTCCTCCTCGATCATGAACAAATCGGCTCACGGGGGCCACTTCTCCAGCCGCATAGAGACCTTCGACGGCAGATCCGTCCCATCGAACAACTTGTCTGTCTGCATTCGTTCTTAAACCACACGACATATGCGGGACATCCAGCGAAACCGGCATCGCATAGAAAGGCGCATTTTTAATTTCGCGCAGACTCCGCGGATTGGAATCAAAATCCTGATCATGTCCCAGCCGACAAAAGCCATTGAACCGCGCCACCGTATTGAGCAGTGTTTTGCCATTCATTCGCCCGCAATTGTCTGGATGACGAGCTATCTTTTCAGTCAATGCCTGCAGCGATTCAGCTTTGAGAATCCATCCTTTTTCGATGGCAAGCGCATTGTCTTTTCCCCAAACGACGAACCCGTTGACTGTCGACCCTTCCCCCGGAGTCGTCAAAGAACCGCGCTTCATCATCGCATCATCAAAAATCAACCAAACAGGCGCCCGGGGAAATGTCAGAGATGCCGAATCAAATTCGAAAAGTTTTTGATAAAAGCCGTAATGCTGGTCTTCATCTCGAAGCGTCGACTCGGCAATGAAGCGCTGACCGGTATTGTCAACAAGCAGCGAATTGGCTCTCCCAACGCAGGAAAGCACGACGCCCAAGCGCGTATCCTGAAACGTCTGCGGCAGTAATAAAGCCAGGCGATCAAAATAACTGCTCGGTCTTACCAATGCCGCACCTTGCTCCAACGCTGCGCTGATACCGTCTCCGGTGTTGTGTGGAGAACTGGAAACCGCCCAAAACGGAGCCGCGGCCGCAGGCAGAAACGACTCGCGCATCCGTTTGTTGAATGCAAAACCGCCCGTAGCCAAAATCACCCCTTTTCTTGCCAGACATGTCACCTTTTGACCATTGGCAAGCGCTTCCACCCCGACGATTGCTCCGTCTTTTTCAAGCAGTCGACTGCCGCGCATACCGTAATGCACTTCAATACCGGACGTGCCGAACACACCATTCATCAGGCAGTAATGCAGAGCCTCTCCGTTGCTTTTTTCTCTTTTAGGAGCATTGAAACTGTTTTTCGAGAAATCCGCCCAATTCGAATAGGTTGAAATGTGCGCCTGAATGTGTGGACGTTGGCCGCGCCAAAGCGCCATGAATCGCGGCGCAGTGAAAAGACTTGTTGACGAGTGATTAAATTCGTTGTCCAAACTCTTAAGCCAGCGGAAATTATCCGGAGCCAGTTCCGCCCATACCCGAGCACACTGCACAAGCATTGGATCAAGCCGTCCTTGATCGAGCGCATCCAAACCGGATTCCTGATATGTCGAGACGATGTATCGAATCAAAATCTCGGGATCAACCTTTGCATCCGGACACTGATAAATGCCCGATGAAAGTCGGGTGTTGGAACAATGTTCCCGCTTCATCTGCTTTTCAAGCACAAGAACCGATGCTCCGTTTCTCGCAGCTTCAATGGCTGCGGCAGCTCCGGCCGCCCCAAGACCCACCACGACGACATCCGCAATGTATTGTCTGGCGGACTGCGGCTGCTCGGCATGAGCAGATACTGCGTGCGCAATGGTTGTACCAACCGCCATAGTCATCAGTGCGCGTCTGGAAATTTTTCTTTTACCTGCGGTCATCGGCTCTTCCTGTAGAAACATACGCCGCCTCCTTCAAAACAAGAACCGAGAACTGGAAAACGAAACTTCCAGTCCCCGGCCTGAGGAGAAACGAGACTTCAAACAAAGTTAGAAGTAGTGCGTAATACCCAAACTGACCAATTGTCGGTTGGCTTCCACTCGACCACCGCCGTCCGGGTCCTGGGTATAACCGTTCGTATCGGCATCCAGAGACTTGAAGCCCTGAGAGTAGGAATAGATACCCCAAAGCATCGTCCGTTTACTCAGTTCGTAAGTGTAGCCAAGACTGGCTACCAAACGCTGCGGCCGATAGTTGTCGTCGTCGACACCTTCACCGTCAAGCCATTGCAGTGAAGCGCGAACGACACCGCCGGCAGCCGGCACCGAGGCGCCAAGCATATAGCTGTGACTGTCCGACGGGGTTCCCCACCAATTGACGTCCTGTGCGTAAGAGTACATACCGTAAGCTTTGAAGCTTCCGAAATCATACGTTGCGCCCACTTTGAGGACTTTCTCGCCGATATAAGACTCCATTGCCGAGTAGTCGGCACCCTCTGAAATCACTTCGTAGGTCGCGGCCGCATACAAAGGTCCGGAAGCATACTGCAGTCCCAACGCCGCATAGTGGGAATTGTCGCCGTAACTTTGAGTCGACTCATTATCGATGGATGCTGAATAAATACCCGTAGCGGAGAAACCTTCAAACGGCGTCACTTTTGCAACCACGGCATTGCTCGTAGCAAACCCAAAATTGGCAAAAGTTCCCAGAGTGCCGGCTTCGTTCCAGCCGCCCATGAAGGGATCAAGAGCAGTAACGATTTCATAGCGTCCCTGCGTTGAACTCAAACCTCTCGCACGGCCGAAAGCCACCTCCCAAGAATCACCGCTGACCATCAGAAGAGACTGGTTGTCAAAAAGTACTCCCGGATTGGCCATCTGACCGCTGTCGGCCAAAAAGTAGTTTTCCAACAAGAAGCCGACCTTGAGTCCATTGCCAAGATCTTCACTGCCGATCAGCCCAAACAGATTAGGCATAAATTGAGCCGATTCCTGACTGACTGCTGTCTTTGATGACTGAACTCCCTCAATCGAGTGGGTGTGGGTTACGCGCAGCCCCGTATCGATGACGCCGTACACCTGAACGTCGGCATGAGCCATGCCGGCGGCCACGGCCAACGCAATTGCTGTTAATCCTGCAACGCGATTCATATTGCTGTTTCCTTTTCAAGCTGCGCAGGATCGTTTTCAGACGACCCTGCGCCGGATGCGAGTTTCGTTTTTACTTTTTCTTGTTCTTGGGCAGATCGGGCGTATAAACAATCTCGCGATTGAAATACTTTCGGGCAATGTCCTGAACCGCAAACGTACCGCCCATCATGGCGGAACCGGAGGCGTAACCCGTGGCAACGTTATAAACGTAGGACGGACCATATTTGCCGCCGGCCATTGCACCCGAGGCGTACAAACCGGGAATCGGCTTGCCGTTCTTGTCGATCACAGCCGCGTCTTCATTGACGAGCAGACCGCCCGCCGTATCGCAAATCGTGTGCTGACCCTTGGCAATGTAGAACGGAGCCTTCTTCACGGGACGCAAATAGCGGCGATCCTTGTTGAAGTCCTGATC
>DXSO01000081.1:0-3624 GCA_019410445.1 Sutterella sp. | reverse complement strand
CAGAATTTGTTATAACGATCCACGGTTTCGCGAACGACCTTGGGATCCAGACCGGCCTTCTTGGCAACTTCTTCAATCGTGTTGCCGACAAAACCCACCTGAGCCATACGACCCTTGCCGGAGAACAGATTCGTCAGACCGGTCATCTTGTCGCCTGGCAGAGCATGCGCGAAATACCCGAACACCGCACCGCTGCCGCTTTCCAGATCTCTCTTCTCGTCATCGTCGATCAGGGTGTACATGTAGTTGCCGTTGATGCGCATGGCATTGCCGGAAACGGAGAAGTCACCGCCCAAACCTTCGTTGAAGAAGCGCTTGCCGTTCTGATTGAGCTGCAGGCTGGGACCCTTGTTGAGCACATTGGCTGCAATCCAGGTCTTTTCAGCAATCACTTCGCGGTAGTCAACCTTATAGGGCAATGCACCTTCGGAAATAAATGCGCTGCCGCCGGCAGTCTGAGCTCCGATATCGATACCCATCTGGATGCCGTCGCCCGTACTGGTCTTAATACCGGTAATCGGGGTGTCAGCTGGCATGTCGGGATTGAGCATCTTGAGCAGCTTTGCATTGGCGCCGTAGCCGCCGGCACACAAAATCACACCGCCCTTGGCCGTAACGATAATGTCGTCACCCTTCCAATCCTTGGCGTGCACACCCGTAACCTTGCCCTTCTTGTCCTGCAGCAGTTTGTCGGCACGGGTTTCAACAATGATCTTGCCGCCGTTGTCTTCAATGATCTTGCGCATCGTCTCGATAAAGTTGCGATGCGGGAAAATGTTCTTGTAGACATGACCGACACGACGGCCATTGAGTTCGGTGGCGGTATTGCCAACGATTTCGATGCCGCGATTGGTCATCCATTTGATGTGTTGGCCGGAGCGTTCGACAAAACGCTTGACCATCACGGGGTTGACCATGTAGTGGCTGTACTTCAGAAAGTCGGCAACGATTTCTTCAGCCGGGTAATACACCTGGTCGGCATCGGTAAATTCCGTGCGCTGACCGAAGGTGATTTCAAACATCATGGCGTTGCCGCCGACACCGGCAAGCTTTTCAACCAAGATCGGCTTGAGACCGTTTTCAGCTGCATATGCCGCCGCAGTCAGGCCGGCCGGACCGCCGCCAACAATAACAACATCGCCTTCGTACTTGATTTCTTTGGCAAAAACTGATGCCGACATGCTCATCGCAACGCACAGAGCTGCCAAGGTTATTTTCTTTGCATTCATGATTACTCTCCCTGATCCTACTTCGTGTTCAAGCGGAAATTCTTGTGGCAGTCGTTGCAAACCGGTTTCGGACTCTTGGCGTGCTCCTTATGGCAGAGCGTGCAGCGAACATTGCCGAAATGAGAATCGTGAGGATTGACTTCCACTACGGGACGACGGGGATTACGATCAGGGTTGTAGTCAGCATTCGGAACAACTTTTCCCTTGTACTGACCATGACATTGGATGCAGGCCTTTTGGTCTGCGTAGGTGCTCGGCGTGGCGGTTCCGTGACAAGCCGCACACTCCATACCCTTATGTTTGAGCGTCATTGAACTCGAAGCCATCGCCGCAGAACTCAAACAAAGCGCTAAGGCCGTCATAAGGGCCGCGACACTTTTTTTCATTTTCAATCTCCTGTTGGTGAACCAATCTTGAGGAGGACTGTCGCCTCCTGTCGGAGATTGTGTAAGTGAGTTATAAATTTCCTCTAAACAGGACTCAATCAAAAATAAACAGAAAATAAACTCATTTTCTATTTTTGATATAAGTTAAAACTAAGAAAACGGTTAACAATACCTTTGCCAGACTCTCAACGTACAAATCTGCGCCAATCACTCTGTCATGGACTTTGCTGCAGATCTCTCCTATCGGAAAACTCCGTCTGACGACTCTGACTGTAAACAATAAAGGCCGGAAAACCGGCCTTTTCTAAATCAGCGCGTCAGACTCCCTTGGAATAAGCCGCAGAAGTTGCCTCAGGTCACCCCTCTCCGTCATAAGTCATAATGGCCGTGGCAAGCACCTCGGTGCCAAGCATGAAGTCCTCGAGCTTCATGCGTTCATTCGGATTGTGCGATCCGTTTTGGTTGGCCACGAAGATCATGGACACCGGAACACCGAGATTGGAAAGCACTGCGGCATCGTGTCCGGCTCCGCTTGGAATCGGCATCACCGGGATTTCGGCCTTGGCTGCGGCACGAGTCAAATGCGCTGACAGCGCTTTGTCAACATCGGCTTGTTCACAAACAAGAAGACGGTCAAACTCAAACTTCACGCCTCGATCTGCGGCAATGACTTCGCACTCAGCCTGCAGCAGTCTGTGGAAACGCTCCAAAGTATCGCGAGAGAGACTTCTCATGTCGATGGAAAAAGTGACCTCGCCGGGAATGATGGCGATGGCCGATGAAGCGGCCGTCTTGAATACGCCCATGGTAAACACAAGATCTTCTCCACGAGCAAGCCACTCGTCCCAATGCCGATCCATCTTTACGAGCAAGTGCCCCATGGCCATGACGGCATCGTGCCGAAATTCCTTGTTGACGGCTCCCGAGTGCGCCGTCACGCCGATGCAGCGGCATGCCTTGTGCCGGAAGTTGCCGCGAATACCCGTGACGATGCCCACGCGCTCTTTTTCCCGACTGTCGAGCGTGGGTCCCTGCTCAATATGCAGTTCAGTAAAGGCAGCAATCTTTTTAAGATCAATCGTCGGATCGGTGCGCAGAATCTCTTGGGGATCAAAACCGCACTCCTGCATGGCCTGAGCAAGCGTCTGATCTTTGCTGCGATGCGTAAGCGCCAGATCTTCCGCGCTCAGCTGTCCCGTCATCGCCAAAGAACCGACGTAAGCCTTGCCGAACCAGGAACTTTCCTCCATTCGAAACACGACCAGCGTGACATCGCGTTCGGGCACAAAACCGACATGACGCATCCACCAAAGCGAGGTCAGTCCCGCCACGACTCCGGCAAGCCCGTCGTAGTGACCGCCTTGGGGAACGCTGTCGCCGTGAGAGCCTGTCATATAACAAGGAAGATTTCTGTTTTTTCCGGGCAGCGTCAAAAACAAATTGCCGGCTCGATCAATCTTTTCTTCAAGTTCGAGCGTGCGTCCCCATTGCCGGACGTAGTCATGCACTCGATTTTCCAACGGACCGTACCCTTGACGGGAAACTCCGATCACCGGATCTTTCGAAAATGCATAAATGTCGTCGAACACTTGGCGCGCAAATTCAAGTGCCCCATCCCGAAGCCTTTCCCCAGCCATGAATCTCTCCCTCAAGTCAGTCAAAAGTGCCGGCCATTGAACAACCGCCTTCTTCGTGTTTGTCACGAAAAAGGCGGCTTTATCCTTAAGAACTTACTTCACGCTGACGCGGATCTGTGCCGGAGCTCCGCGCACCGTATCCCCCTGCTTGACGCCGCGGAAAGCATTTTCTGCCGCTGCAGCCTCGGCAACGGCCTTCTCCACCGCGGCTTTTGCCGCCGCCAGTGTTTTGTCGTCACCGGAAGCCGTCACGGTAAAAGTGCAGTCGCTTGCAATTGCATTGACGGTTGCTCCGCCCGTCATCCCTGCAATCACGGCATCAGGCAAAACCTTGCCGATGGCCATAACGGCTCTTGCACCGGCGTGAACGGC
>DXSO01000080.1 GCA_019410445.1 Sutterella sp. | reverse complement strand
CGGCCAAGAAGGAAGCCGTTTCACCGGAAACCACCGTCAAGTTCGGTTCCGCCAAAATGGATACGAGTTCCTCACTGGCCATGGCGTCAAAAAGACTGCCAAAAGTAAATCGTGCGGCCATCGTGGCCGGATCAAACAGATGTCCAAGTGAATTGTTGGGATTGGAAATGATGGGATTATCGGCAGAACCAAAGGTAATGCCGCCCCGACTTCCTGAATAGCTGCCCTTCCATTTGAAGCCGAGCTGATCGGAAAGCTTGCGATTGACTTCGGCAAACCGTACGCGCACCGTCACCTGATTAGGCGTCGTTACGGTGAGCTGATTGATGATTTTGCCGATACGTGCGCCAAGCGTTCCAGTACCGGTAGCAGCACCAGACTTTTCCTGCTGGCCTTCCTGTCCCGCAGCCGACACATCAGCCGCCGCCATCTGCGCTTGCTGGGGATTAACCTGCAGCATGGCATCGAGGAAAGCCACGACATTGGCGGCTTCCTGGGCGGTCTCCACCTTTCCTCGCACAGCAACACCGTCATTGAGTGCCACGAGCTGAAGCTTCAGTTTCGGGAACGACGACTTAAGCGCCATTTCCATGGAAGACACGTCGTAAGCCACTTCCACAAGTCCGTTGTAAAGCGTGCGGCCATCAGTACCGAGCACCATCAATGACGTTTTGCCGGGATAGCTGCCGAAAACGACCACTTTACGGTTGCCGACAACCTGATAGCTCGCAATAGAGGGCTGAGCGACAAACACAGCACCAATCTGTTCATTGAAGGAGAGCGCTTTACCTTGATAAAGCGATACGGACATGTGCGCGTCTGGCGCATGCTGCTGCGGAGCAGCCGTGAGCGCGCCCGCAGCAGTGAGCAAAAATGCAGAAGCAAGTACGCACGTACGCAGTCTAGAGAATGGAGGCATGTTCAATACCTGAAGAAAATATGTCGGGATTTCTATTTCTGAAATACGGAGTCGCTTTACTGCTGCGGAGGTTCAGTCGATGACCCATAGAAGGTCTTTACCTTTACGGCCGCTGGAGGCGTTTTGTCGCTGCGGCTCGGGATAATTTCAGCGAGTTTGGTGAGCTCCTTTTCTGGAAGCCCCGTCTGAACGGCCTCACCGCTCTGACTGTTGCGCAGACTGAGCGAAAGCTGGCCGTTGCTTCTCGCAACGGTCAAAAGCTCGACATCTTTGGGCGTTACTTCGAGCGTTACGGTGCCCTTGCGGTTGATATTCGCCGGCGTGCTGCTTCGTACCATTCTCGGGTCGGAGCTTTGCGAATCCGCTCCAAACCCCTTGGGTTCAATCGTGTGGTCAACCGCGATCACGCGCAGGTTATGCAGCAGCGTCCGCGCCACGTCAAAGTTTTTCTGACTGGCAAATGCGCGGCTCTTCTGCGGATCAGTCTGCGCCGCCAGAATGACGTCAACCCGGTTGCCCGGACGAAGAAGCCCAGCTCCGCCCGTCACCATATCGACTTCAATGGTGAAAGCTCGCATGCCCGGGGCGAGGACTGCCGCGACGAATTCAGGATCCGTACGAGCCAATAATGCCGAAGGTGAAATAACCTCACCGGCCTTGATGGGCTTAAGGACTAAGGCGCCGGACAAATCCTGCGATTCGTTTTGAACAAAAGTGTCTTTTGCCGCACTCTGAGCAACTGCCGTCCACTCGATGTCTCGCGCGGAAAGGAAACTCCCCGGAGAAAGGTTCGCCGCAGCGCGAGCTACGGAAACTTGAGCTTTATTTTCGGAAACGACCGGTGCGGCCGCTTCTTTCTGGACGGCCTTTGTCGGGAGCAGCATAATGCCGGCCGCAACGGCAAGCGCAACAATAACTACTCCGACCAAAAATTTTATCTTCATTTCTAGACCATGTGAGTAAGCATCAAAAGGAGTGACAGACTGACGGCGACGCCATAAGGAATTTCAGTCGTCCTGCGGGTTCTGACTAAATTCAGGCAGAGATATAAAAGTGCAAGTACGCCTCCGGCCCAAGCTGTTATGAGCAGCAAATCCAGTGTTCTTGCGGATGTCCAAAGCGCAGCTGCGGCCAAAAGCTTGATATCTCCCGCGCCGATCAGCCCGAGGTACGCCGAAACTGGGAATCCTACGAGCAGAATTGAAATACACCCCAGCCATCCGGCCTGCAGCGGACTGCCGCCGATCCATGCGTCAACGACAGCCGTTAGACCGAGCAGAACGGCCGCAGCATTTGGAATCTCCCGTTTGGTCAAATCACTCCAACTTGCCCAAACAAGGACCGCCATTGCTGCGGCAGCGAGAACCGTGCTATTTGCCACCTTGCGTCGGCAGATGGTCAACGATGCCTTTGAAGAGATCGCTGATCGCCGTTGCAAGCGGGCCGTCGGAAGAGACGAGCGCGCCGATTACGATCGCCACACCGGCGGCAAGAATGCCGTATTCGATGGCAGTCACGCCGCGGCGGCTGCGAATGAAAAGACGAATGCGTTCAATGAATGTCATGATGCGTCCTTTGGTCGGAAAATCAGAAGTGGTAAGAGGCGCTGGTCGAAAGCTTGTAGGCTTGACGATCCTGTGAGCCGTCGACATAGGTGCCATACAAGCTGTAGTCGTAGTTGTCGCCTTTGAGGCTCAACCCAAGATCAATGCGCATGAGTGTCCGGTCGGCGAAGGTGAAGGTGTAATTCGTCGTTTCGCCAAGGGCCGATGAACTGGCATCAAGCGTTCGGTCGCCGAATATGCGAGCCCAGGAAAATCCGAGCACAGGAGATGCAACACCCCACCGAGTCTTGTAATTGCCTTCCCAATTCAAGCCCACCGGCACCATAACCGTAGAGCTTGTCGCACCTGGACGAGCCTTGATACCCGGCCCAGCGTCATACTCCTCGCCTTTAAGATGGAAGAACTCTGCACCCACAAACGGATAGACAATGGTTTCTCCGAGCAGCACACCGACTGAAGCACGGCCGCCGAGGTTGTAGACCCATGTGCTCATATCCGCCTTCGAGCGGCTGTAGTTGTTAGACACCTCACTTTGCAGGAGTGTCGCAGCTGCGTGCCCATCCAATGTGAATGGTCCCATTCCATAGCGGGCATAGGCCATCAACGTCCATGCGTCGAATTCGTCCTTTACGCCGACACTGTCGTTTTTCGTGTTCCCAGAAGAGAACCCGCCCGCGAGGCCTACGCGAACCCCCGAAGCAACCGGCGTATCAAAGCCCACCGCAACACCATAGGCATCGCGTTTCACGCGCTGAGTGACTCCGCGTGTCGACGAAGACGCTCCCGCTCGAGAGACGGATGCCGGCAATTCATCAATTTTGGCCTTGCCGCCGAGTAGCGCCGCCCAAGCGTGCGACTCCGGATCCTTTACCGAAGCCATACTTCTTTGAACGGTTTGAATGACCTCATCCGAAGCATCGAAAGCCGTCGAATAAACAGCCGCCGCCCCAGCCGGATTCAGCAGCATGTCCGCTTTATTGCCGACCTCAACGATTTGTTCCTTGGTGAACGTTGTGAAACTCTTGTTGTTTCCGAGTGCATTCAACACTTCCACGAGATAACGCTCAGTGTCGGATCGATCCGCTTCAGGTTTGCGGTAGGCCTCTTCGAACATCGCTGCGGACATCATCGCATCGCCAAAAATGGCTTTGGGCGTTTGAATCTGAGCGATGATCGTTTTGCCGTCATCGTCAAACTTAAAGCCATAGAGCGGATTATCCGTAAAGATGTTCTCTACCTTCCAAAGCTTATCGGCCTTAACGTGATCGTCCACCACTTTGAGATTTTGCGTATCTTTGGTCAGTCCCTTGATATAGAGCTGCGAAGTATCGGCTACTGACAGCTTGATAGGATTGCCGTCCAGCGTACTGAAGAAGGGTTCGTTCTCCTCTCCCTTGATCCGCCAATAGCTCCCGGCAACCTCCATATCCACTAGAAAGAGAGAACTCGAACCGAATACGATGGCATTTCCATCCGCTGTCGCATCAGAGCCCACTAAAATTTGATTGCTGCCAACCGTTTGAAACCGCATAGGCACACTCGTATACAAAATTGCCTTTGGCTTCGTCTTGAGTGTCGCCACTGATGCGGTAATCCGCTCTTTAACCAGTGCTTCATCGGCGTAATCAGCTTCCGTACCGTACTGCGGCCAATTGCCGCCTTTTTTAAAGCGGTCATTGGCGGTATAGGTCAAATGGGAAAGAGCCAGCGTCGTGTAATCGGCGAGCTTAAAATTCACATTAGAGCCGAACCCATTTCCCTCTATGGCAGTACCGTCCAATTGGCTGGCTGTAAAGTGGAAATGCGCAAAAGAACCATGCTGCTCGGTTAAGGACGTTTCAAGCGCGACGCTTCCCAACCACCAAGAAGAAAGGGCAAATTCTGCTGAAGAATCTGTCAACGTTAATTCAGCAACATTCGTTTCCCGATTTTGAGTAGAGCGATAGTCGTACGCTTCAAAAGGTTTTCCATCGTCATCAATAATGGTTTGCTTCTTGACTGGATTGTTTATCCTTGACTTAACAATTTTAATTTCATCAGGCCCACCACCCAGAAAGAAATCCGTATTGAGTGTGGAATTCTCCAAAACTAATGTGCCTTCGACCTCCGTCGTCTTGGTCGTAACAACGGCATTTTTAAGGTGAAGCTCACTATTGGCCGCCAGAGTATCCGAAAGCGCAGCATCCATATTCGTGAGGTATGCCTCGCCGCCATGACGAGCCACCAGACTCTTCGCTTTCAGTTTGCCCCTTGTTCCAGATTCAGTACCGGCATTCAGAGTACCGCCGCCGTAGGATGTAATTACGGCGTCATTCGTACCAACGATAAATTGACCGCCATCACTGACTAAATTGACAGTTTTTTGAAAAATACTGATGTTTTTTCCTGTTGCCTGCGAAAGATCAATTGCGGAGTAGGAAAAGTCATCTCCATCTTTAATTTTTTGATAGTCATCGTACTCTGATCTGGTGTCATTGCCAAACAGCACCCCCGCCTTCCCTGCTTCAACCGTGAAAACCTCAGCGGCGGCAGAAGGTGCAATAGTGCTGAAAAAGAGGGCTGCCGAAACAGCAATCGACAGCCGTGTTAAACCTGAGACAACACTATCAGTTGCCGGTATAGGTGATAAGAATTTCAACATACTGTGGTTTAGAGCGGAAACGGCGTTGTTTGCGCAAATGAAAACCATTCTCATTTGCCTTATGCGGCAAATATATAGATCAACCCTCTAATCTGCAAATAATTGCTTCATAAGCCAACAAATGAAAGTGCTATTTCATTTGGTAAACTTAAGACCACTAATAAGCGTTTTAACGAAGAAAACTACGTAAACTAATTAAGTTGTAATAAATTGTGACGTTAGTTTAGCGTGACAATCTGTTATATTTTTTGGCTTAATAAACCTGAGAATTACACTCGTCTACATACTGACAACATAGTATATTTGCATTTTTTGTCGTTATTTGTACACACTAAATAAAAGCAAAAACTGCTGAAAACAAATATAATCACCGTATGCTTGTTGAGCTAAAAATAATGAAAACAACGGTCTAAATACTTATCCTAAGTACCTTACATCCTTATGTGTTTCGCAAGTTAAATTGAGTCGACATACGATCACGAATTGCGGTCGATTTGCACTATGAATGAAGGATGGTTATGGTGTTCATTAGCGGGTTTCAGGTGCAACAGGTATGTGAAGTTGTTGTCAACAAAGCGCCAACAGATCATTCGTGGAAAAATAAAAAGTTAGCCACGCACACCTTTCATACGTCTGCCAGTGATTTGTCATGGAAAAAATAGATTCGGAACTGCTCACCATACTCCGCTCCCTTGTCATGACAGGATCCCAGACAAAAACAGCTCTTTCTCTCTCCAAGAGTCAAAGTACGATTTCGCGAACCCTCTCTCGCGCAAGGACGCTCTTTCACGATCCGCTCTTTGTGCACAATGGTTCTATGCTTGTCCCAACCAACCGCATGCTCGAGATCTACGGGCATCTGCCAAAGTTGCTCGGCGAGATGGAAGCGCTTTTTGCTAAAGAGATATTCCATCCTGAATCCCTCAACCTGCACCTTCGTGTCGCAGCCATTGATTACGCGGCGCAATACATCATTCTTCCCGCCTTCCACGCAATGAAACGCATTGCGCCAAGAATTTCCATCGAACTCCAGCAGCTCAATGCCGACACCTTCCGTCGTCTTTCTCTCGGATTAGTCGATATGGCCATGCGACTTGAATGCACAGCACCCAATGAACTTCACTCTCTTGAGCTTTACGAAGCCAAGCTGCTGGCTCTGGTGCGAAAAGGACATCCCGCCTTTGACCTTCTTCGACACAAAGGCAGTCTTCATTTCGATGACCTGCTGCAATGGGAATTCGTACAAGTCAACCGTACATTTACGGGTTTGGAATGGACTACGTCGCTTCACCCAGGTGCATTGAACCATCCTGCCGTCATGGTGCCGTATTCATCGCTTTTGGCACCGACCATTCTGGAAACCGACTGGATTGCCCTTGCTTCAGCTCGTTATGCACTTGATGCTGTGAAACGTTGGCCTGTCGCCATTCTGCCGATTCGTTTGGACTGTGTTAAACGCATGCGCACACTTTATTGGCACGATCGGACACATCTTGATCCTGCGATGCAATGGGTTCGTTCCATGATTGCTGCTTACGGAAAACCATCCTCTGCAGAAATCGCCGAATACGAAATCGCAATCCAAGATACTGGCAACGGCTCCTGATACCTTATGCAATTTTGCAAATTAAGGCTTGCAGAATCTGCATACACCATCTTCATAAACCGCAATAGCGATGAAATTTCTTGATTTCTAGACTCTTTCTGTCTGTTGGAAAACTCAGCATGTCCTGAGTCCAGCAACTCAATTCTTTCAAGGAGAGTCTCATGATTCAAAGAAGAACACTGGTAAAAGCCGTCATCGCTGCACTAGCCCCGCTTAGCATGACAAGTGCCTTTGCGGCTGGCGGCCCCAGCGGCGCCCATATCGGTTACCAGCACCAAGGCCAACTTGGCGCCGTGGACATGAATCCGTACAAGATCGCCCCGCTTACAGCGATCATCCGTGATGCCGGCTTCACGATCCAAAATATTCACGTGCGCATTGTTCCCAAAGCCAACGGTCAAGAAATCGCTTACAAGGTCACTAATCAGAAAGCAAAAACGTATGGCGGCATTCCTGTTTTTGGACTGTATCCAGATTATGTGAATACGGTCGAGGTCTCTTACACCAAAGTCGCCGGAGACAAACGCGAAGAGATAAAAGAGTCATATCGGATCTATGCACCGCCCGTCTACTTTTATGCGACGGGTGCACGTGACCAAAAGAATATGGATATGAATCCAGAAGTAAAGAAAGTGGATCCTGAATTCAAAGATCGCCTTTACTTCATCAACAACCAAATCCTCAATTCATGGAAAACAGGACAATTCACCTGGAACAACCCTAATGACATGGACCACCCACCTACCCAGTGCGTCACAACGAAGCGCTGCACG
>DXSO01000008.1:13702-27203 GCA_019410445.1 Sutterella sp. | reverse complement strand
CCCAAGCTGATTGTGGCTGGCGCTTCGGCTTATTCGTTGCATATCGATTTCAAGCGCTTTGCCGAGATTGCGCATTCCGTAGGAGCGATTTTGATGGCCGATATCGCTCACTATGCCGGGTTGATTGCTGCGGGAGTTTATCCGACCCCGTTCGGTTATGCCGATATTGTGACGACGACGACCCACAAGAGCCTGCGCGGACCGCGCGGCGGCATTATCTTCTGTCGCCCTGATTTGGAAAAGAAGATTAATTCAGCTGTGTTCCCGGGCATGCAGGGTGGTCCGCTTATGCATGTGATCGCAGGTAAAGCCGTGGCGCTGGGCGAAGCACTGACCCCCGAGTTCAAGGAATACGGCAAACAGGTGCTCAAGAACGCGGCTGTATTGGCTGAAACGTTGCAGCAGCGTGGATTGCGCATTGTTTCCGGTGGCACCCAGAGTCATGTGATGCTCGTGGATTTGCGTCCAATGAATCTCACGGGCAAGGCTGCCGAAGCATTGTTGGGAGCTGCTCATATCACGGTCAACAAGAACGCGATTCACAATGATCCGCAGACGCCTTTCGTGACATCGGGAATCCGTTTGGGGACGCCTGCAATGACCACGCGTGGATTCAAAGAGGAAGAGACCCGCAAAGTCGCCAATCTCATCGCCGATTTGCTTTCCGCTCCTGAAGACGCGGAAGTTCTCGAGCGCGTGCGTACTGAGGTTGATCAGCTTACGGCACTTTTCCCCGTGTACCGTCCGTAATCTTTACCGGAGTTGAGGATTACCGAGGAGTAATGAATGCGTTGTCCGTTTTGTAAATCCAAGGACACGGCTGTTGTCGATTCTCGTGCGAGCGAAGACGGCTTTTCCATACGTCGTCGCCGACAGTGTGGGTCTTGCGGTAAACGCTTTACGACGTTCGAGCGAGTAGAGATCAATATGCCTGCGATCGTCAAACGCACGGGGGTGCGTAGAGAATACGATCGAGACAAGATTCGAGGATCGATGCGTTTGGCTTTGCGCAAACGCCCGGTGAGCGATGAGCAGATTGAGGAGGCTATCACTCTGATCGAGCAGCGTCTTCGCAGTCTGGGTGAACGCGAGGTTCAAAGCGCCAAAGTTGGTGAATTCGTGCTTGAGGAATTAAAACGCCTCGATACGGTTGCCTATGTGCGCTTTGCCAGCGTTTACTACAACGTAGAAGATCCCGAAGAGTTCAAACGTCTTATGCGCGATCTGGAGACGGAATAGGTCTGAGGAACATGACGGATACACGCGATGAGTTTTTCATGCGTGCCGCGCTTGAGCAGGCACGCAACGGGCGCTATATCGCTCCCCCCAATCCGGCCGTCGGTTGTGTGATTGTGAAGAACGGGGAAATTGTGGCACGCGGCTATACGCATGCCCCGGGATCTCAACATGCCGAAATTGACGCCTTGATGAATGCCAAGGCTTGCGGTGTTGATGTTCAGGGAGCCACAGTTTATGTCACGCTTGAACCGTGTTCTCATTACGGCCGTACTCCGCCGTGTGCAGCTCGTTTGATCGAAGAAAAGGTGGGACGAGTTGTGGCCGCCATGCAGGATCCCAATCCGCTTGTTGCAGGCAAGGGACTCCAAATGCTTGAGCAGGCCGGAATAGAGGTCGCCTGCGGAGTCTGTCAGGATGAGGCTTATGAGTCCAACATCGGGTTTTTTACTCGCATGAAGACAGGTTTGCCGTGGGTAAGACTCAAAACGGCAGTGTCGCTTGATGGTCGAACGGCTCTGTCCAATGGCAAGAGTCGCTGGATTACGGGTGAACAAGCAAGACGCCAGGGGCGCCTGTGGAGAGCTCGCGCTCAGGGGATTCTTACCGGGATCGGCACGGTGCTCGCGGACAATCCTCAGATGAGCGTGCGAGAGGAAAAACTGCCGAGTCCGTCCAAATACGTCCTGGATAGTCAGGCGTTGACTCCAGTGACTTTTAATATCCTTCAAGGACAGCCGACAACGATTTTTGTTGGAGAAGAAGCACCTGAAAGTCGTGTGGAAGCGCTCCAGGCGGCGGGAGCCAGGGTCATTCGAATCGGTGGAGTCAATGGCCTGAATCTGAGAGATGTACTTGAAGTCATTGGGCAAGACGCAGTCAACGAATTGCATGTTGAGTCTGGTGCCACGCTTGCGGGAGCTCTTCTCGAAGAAGGACTGGTCGATGAGATTGTCTGCTACGTCGCTCCTGCCGTGATGGGAGAGGGAATGCCCTTTGCGCGCCTGGGACCTTTCAAGCAGATGAACGATGTGTTGCGCTGGAAGTTCGTCAGCGTCGAACAGATCGGCGAAGATCTCGAGTTGGTGCTTCGAAAGAATAATTTGTAACCGCGTACTCTGGTAAGAGAGTACGCCTTCTATGGAAAGATTAATCGATATGTTTACTGGAATTATTCAGGCCATTGGCAAGGTTCGTGAACCCGAAAAGCTGGGTAACGGTGTTCGTCTGACGATTGTGACTCCTGAAGATTTTCATTTGAATGAAGTGCGCGTCGGCGACTCCATAGCTGTTAACGGCGCATGCATGACGGTGGTCAATATCGAAGGCAACAGCTTTCAAATTGATGTGAGTGCGGAGAGTCTCTCCAAGACGTGTGGACTGGATACCTTCGGTGAGGTGAACCTGGAAAAGGCCATGCGTTTGGGAGATCGTGTTGACGGTCATCTTGTCAGCGGACACGTCGACGGCGTTGGTCAGGTGGAGTCCATGACCAAGATTGCCGAAAGTTACAAGTTGGTGATTCGCGCTCCTTTGAAGTTGTCCCCCTATCTTGCCTACAAAGGATCGGTCGCGGTCAATGGTGTCTCACTGACGGTCAACGAAGTCGAAGACACGGCCATGGGAGCATTGATCAGCATTAATCTGATTCCTCACACGGTTGAAGTGACGACGCTGAAGCATTTGAAGGCACAGGATTGGGTCAACCTGGAAATCGATACGATCGCACGTTATGTTGAGCGCATGATTAAGTTGCGCGAACAAGAAGGCGACGATCTTTTCTAATAGCTTTGCTGTGAGGTTTTCTCGAGGATGGCTTTGCTGTTTTCGCCTTTGTCTCTGCAGTCGTTGGTGTTGCCCAATCGAATCTGCGTGCCGCCGATGTGTCGCTGTCTGGCCAATGACGGTCTCGGTACGGATGCATTGATCGGTCACTACGAGCAACTTGCTGCCAGCGGAGCGGGACTCGTGGTGGTTGAGGCCACAGCCGTGACGGCTGCAGGACGGATTACAACCCGTTGTTTGGGGTTGTATAACGATGAACAGGAGAGCTTTTTCGAGCATTTGCTAAAAAGATGTCGTGCAGCGGCGCCGGACGGTACGAAGTTTTTTATTCAGCTTTCGCACAGCGGACGAAAAGGTAGCCGCAAAGATCCCAAGTCGGGGCACGGGACGTTGAGCCCCGATGAAGGGGGATTTGAGTTGCTTGCTCCATCGGTAAAAGCGTATACGGCGGATGCACCTCTGCCCAAAGAGATGTCGCCGGACGATATCGTTGCCGTCGTTAACGCTTTTGAAGCAGCAGCAGCGCGGGCCAAACGTGCAGGATTTGATGGTATTCAAGTCCATGCTGCGCATGGTTATTTAGTGCACCAGTTTTTATCACCCGTGACGAATTTGCGTACGGATGATTGGGGCGGTAATCCGAGCAAAAGACGTCGCTTTGCGCTTGCTGTTGTTGAAGCTGTAAAAAAGGGGGCTTCAGGGCTTCCCGTGATGGTGCGTTTGTCAGCAAACGATTGGCTGGAGGGCGGAGCTGACGAAACGGATGCTCTTGCCTTGGCGCAGGAGCTTCAAAGAGTTGGCGTATGTGCCGTTGATGTCTCTTCTGGCGGTGTAGATCCGGCACAACACTTGCCGGGGGCGCTTACGGCCGTGCACGCAGCTTTTGCGCATCGTATCAAGCAGGAAGTGGGAATGGTGTCCTTCACGAGCGGGGGCATCGTTGAGCCGCTGCAAGCGGAAGAAATTTTGCGTACTCAACAAGCCGATGCTGTTTGCATTGGTCGGGAAATGGTGAGAAATCCAAGTTGGGTTTGGGCCGCAGCTCAGAGTCTGAGCGGAACGGTTCAATCTCCCGTTGGTTTTATGGCTGCGTTTTAAGTTGGGAGACAGTACGCGACCATGCAGCAAATTGTCGGCGGCATGATTGCTGACATTGTTGAAGAAATGGTTGGAAGGAAAGAACGTTGGAAGATCTTTCCCATCCCAACTCGATGAGTGACTGTTACTTGAGCAATCCTTGCTCTTTGAGCGAGGATTCTGCAATGTCCATTGTCCGAAGAATACGGTAACGAGCCAGAGAGCCGATGATCATGCCGATGGAAACGAGTAGCAGCGCTTGAGCCAGAGGCATCAAAACAGCGGGGGCATCGGGCTTGAATTGCGCGATGAGCGTCAGGCCGAAAGCAACAAAACAGTACAGGACACGGCGACGAAAATCGGCCTTGCAGATCAATTCGGATTCAGAGAGATCTTGGGCTCGCATTAGTCTGGCCAAGCAGGATTCGGCAGATGCGGCTTTGGCGAACTCAGAGGGGCTTGTTTCTTTGTTGCAAACCGCTAAAATGGCGCGCCCACGAGCTGCGTTGCGGTCGAAGGTCCAAAAATAGACAGGCAGAAAGAGACGAGCTACCTGCACGAGAGTGTAAAGGGCGGCGAAGATCAGAAGGCCATTGGTGACCCAAGATGGTATCGATTGCATGTCTTTTCATGAAGCTCAAAATGATGCGAGGGCGAAGTATACGGTGCTTTGCACGGGCATCGAACGATCTGCAGGGATCGCTTTTTTTGTTGAAAAGTCGTATTTTAGAGGCGATCCTTCCTGCAGGAAGGTAAAATAACCTGTTATCAAACAATATTTTTCGCAAGCACTGGTGCTTGCGATGCAATCCTAGAGAAGGGTACAAATGGCCGTTAAGACCTTTAAGGGCGAGCTGGATGGCTCCGAAATGAACATCGGTATCGTTGTGTCTCGTTTCAACGAATACGCCGGCAGGGAAGAACTCGAGGCTTGCCTTGAGGAACTCAAGACTTTGGGTGTTCCCGAAGACAACATCCGTGTGGTGTCCGTCCCCGGTGCGCTCGAAATCCCGTTCGCACTTCAGGTGCTTGCCGAAAGCGAAGAATTTGAGGCGTTGATTGCTCTCGGTGCAGTGATTCGCGGGGAAACATACCATTTTGAAATTGTGGCTAACACTTCAGCGGCAGAGATTGCACGCGTAAGCCGCGAATACGATACCCCGATTGCAAACGGTATCCTCACGACCAACGACGATGAACAATGCAAGGCTCGTACTCGTATGAAGGGCCAGGATTGCGCACGTTGTGCCGTCGAAATGGTCAATCTGCAGACAAGTCTCTATGAGAACTTCTACAGCGACGATTGGGATAACCTGGATGACGATGACGAAGAGTCCTCGGCAGAAGACAAGCATCATGACGGAAAGTGCTAATTTACGTGCTCGCTTGAGCCAGGGGCCGCGCCGTAAGGCGCGTGAGTTCGCATTGTTGGGTGTGTATGAATCTTTGATTAATGAATCAGCTGATTTTGCGGCCATCGACGCAAATCTGTTGAGCGTAATCACGGATGAAGGCTCCCCTGTTGCCGGCTGTGATCTTACGTCGGAAGACTTCGATCAGTGTGATCAGCAGTTTTATCGCGATATCCTCGACGGCGTGATGAAAGGCAAAGAAGAGCTTTTGGAGACTGTCAGCCGCCATTTGGATCGTGATCCTCAGCGACTGTCCGTTGTGGAGCGTGCCTGTTTGTTAATCGGAACGTGGGAATTGAAGCACTGTTTGCAGATTCCTTATCGCGTTGTGATTAACGAAGCGGTAGAGCTGTGCAAAGTTTTCGGAGCCGATCGCGGTTATCGACTTGTTAACGGTGTGCTCGACAAAATTGCCGGTGAGCTGCGTCCGGCTGAACACAACGCATAAGCCGATCGACTCAAAAAAGGCTATAAAGCAAGGTACGATACGAAAGAGATTCCCTCTTTCGACCGTACCTTTTTTTATTGGATTTTGCGTCAGAATAAAAACTTCAAGCAAGAGTTGAGGAGAACAATCCGTTATGGCTCAGAATGGTGAATTTCAAATTATCGAGCGTTTTTTTACGCAGGAAAATTTTGGTTCTTGGGCAAGCAAAGGGGTGGGAGATGATTGTGCGATCATTGATATGCCTGCCGGACGTATTGCAGTAACGGCAGACATGATGGCTATTGGGACGCATTTCCTGCCGACTCAGCGCCCCGAGGATATCGGTTATAAGGCTCTTGCAGTAAACCTGTCCGATCTGGCTGCAGCGGGAGCCGTGCCGCGCGCTTTCTTCCTGACGATTGGTTTGTCGTATCGAGACGATGCTTGGTTGGCAGGATTTACCAAAGGAATGATGGAGTTGTCTCGACAGGCTGGTTGTCCGCTTCTTGGCGGGGATACGACGCGTACTGCCAAAGTGGGTGATGCGCATGCTCCGGTGACGATTTCGATAACAGCGATGGGGGAGTTGCCGCAGAATATGGGGCTGACCCGTACCGGTGCTCGTCCCGGGGACGATATCTGGGTTTCGGGCTGTGTTGGCGGAGCATGGGCAGCACTGATGCACCGATGGGGCAAACTCACTTTGGATGCGCGGGTGTTTCCTGCCGCAGCGCAGGCTATGGATCGCCCGATTCCTCGCAATGCTCTGGGCACGGCGCTATTGAGTTCTGCAACGGCTTGTGCGGACATTTCCGATGGACTGGCTCAGGATTTGGGGCATATTCTCGAGCGTAGCGGTGTCGACGCAGATGTGCTGTGGGATGCGGTACCGAAGCATCCGGCATTGGCTTCGTTGTCGGAGGCTCAACAAGTAGAGGCTGCCATGAGTGGCGGTGATGACTATGAGTTGGTCTTTACGGCTCCTGCTGAAAAGCGAGGTTTGATCGAGCAGGCGTCTATCTCGGCTTTGACGCCGGTCACACGCATCGGGCGTATTGTCGAAAAGAAAAACACCGGCGAGCGACTTGCCATTCGTGACTCCTCCGGTAAACCGCTTTTTCTGCCGGTGCAAGGATTCGATCATTTCGCTCAAAGCGAGAATTGATGACAACATATGGCAATGAAAAAGTACAGTGCGGATAATCCTGCCTATGCGACTCGGCCGGGGTTGAGATTTGTGTTTTCTCACCCCGCGCATACATTGGCTCTTTTCTTTGGGGCGGGTTGTCTCAGACCGGGACCGGGGACGTGGGGAACACTGGCCGGAGTGGTTGTGTGGAGTGTTCTTGTTCCGTTTTTCACATGGCAACAGCTTGCAGTCGGTATTGTCGCGGCATTTGTTTTGGGAGCGCTGGCAAGTCAAAAGACCTGCCGGGATTTGGGGGTGGATGATGCCGGTTGCGTAGTGATTGATGAGGTGGTCGCGGTATGGCTGGTTTGTCTGATGCTGCCGCAAAACTGGCTGTCTTGGTCGTCCGCATTTTTGGCATTTCGCTTCTTTGATATCGTCAAACTGCCGCCCGCGAGTTGGATTGACAGGAGAATGCATAACGGCTGGGGAATCATGCTTGATGATATTTTCGCTGCGGTTTGGGCTGTCGTGGCCATTGTGGGGGTGGATATGATTTTCAACAGATTGTTTCCCGGTGCTTCCCTTTTTTTAGGGGTGTATTGATGTCGACACAAGAAGACACTTACGAGCTGGCTTGCATATTGGGGCAAACAGCACTGCGTAGGGGATTTAAGCTGGCAACTGCCGAAAGTTGCACTGCCGGTGGAGTCGGTTTTGCCATTACAGCTGTTGCGGGATCAAGTCAGTGGTTTGATCGGGGATTTATCACCTATACAAACGAAGCCAAACATGAAATGCTTGGTGTATCCAACGATACATTGAATCAATTTGGAGCCGTAAGTTGTGAAACTGCTCGAGAGATGGCATCAGGAGCGATCAAAAACTCCCATGCCGATGCAGCAGTCTCTGTCACAGGAATAGCCGGTCCGGGAGGTGAAGTGCCTGGAAAACCTGTGGGAACAGTATGTTTTGGAACAGCCGTCAGAGCCGGTTCCGCCTTGAGAGTGCGCGGCGTGCGCATGCATTTTGACGGCTGCCGTGACGATGTGCGTCGGCAAAGCATTGATTTTGCAATTCGCATGCTCAACGAGGAGATTGATCAGACGCAATAAATCGACACAAAAGATTCTTCAAACGCCTGACGGACAAGAAAGCCGTCTGTGACACAATCTTTTTCCTTTTCATTTTGCACTATTCATTGCTATGTCTCACGAACAGTCCTCTCAGCCGCAAGAACCTGTATCCGCACCGCTTCGAGTGTTTGATCGAATTTTCGATGTCGTTCAGTTTGTCAGTTTGAGTGCGATTGCATTGGCAGCTGTTGTGGGCTTTGCAGCAGAGTTGTGGCGCATGGCTACGGCTGATGGAGTTGCCCTTGGAGATTTGTTACTCCTGTTTCTGTATACCGAAGTGATGGTTATGGCGCGAGCAGCACTGCATAGTCATCATGAATTGGCTATTGTGATGCCGATTGCCATGGCCGTAGTCGCTTTGGGTCGCTATATGGTGGTCAGTTCCGACCATGACGCCATGCACCAGATTATGTTTGCGGCAGCGGTCTTTATTCTGGTTGCGGCTTTGTTTTTGTGGAAAATTCGTGGTCGCAACAATGGTGAAGCAGCGTCAAAGAAGGATATCAATTCGCTATTGTGAACATAGATATGCATGTTTGAGACACGGGTTTCATCTGCTAGGATTTTTGTGAATAAAACATCCCCGAAAAACCAACGGCTTTTCGGGGATGTTCGTATCTACAGGTCAACGATCTTGACGAGCAGGACTTCAGAGATTGATGTCGTGAGCCTTTCCGATGGTGAGGAAATGGCCTCCTGCAACATAGTGTAGGGTTCGGCTACTTTCGTCACCTTCGGCAAAGTGCCAGTGACCATTGCTAAACACGCGAGTATCTGCCCACGCTGCGATGGCTTGAGCAATAAAAAGATCGTGCGTTTTTTCGTTGAACTCGTTCGGAATCACTTTGAAGTGCACGGCACACAGCGATCCGCTGATCGTTGGAATGTCGCATCCATCAAAGTAATGAAGCTGAGCGTGGCTATTTTCGATTTTTGCCGCATTGTCGAATTTACTGACCGAACCGAGGTACAGTGTTTCACGTGCAATTGCAAGCGAGGGCAACGAAAGCATGAAATGTCCCGTTTTCTCGATGAGTTTGCGCGTGTAGTGAGACGCATCGATTACAGCGGTAACCAGTGCCGGAGTGGAGTTGAGAGGACATACTCAGGTGGCGGGCATGATATCGACGTCTTCACCATCGGCAGCAGACACTAAGGACGTGGCTCCGAGGTTAAAGAGACGGTATACATCCTCGAGTTGGACTGATTGAAAATTCTGCATAAGCTAATTCCACCAAACAATCAACCAAGAGCTTTTTTCTTGGCTTCGCGAATAGCCAGCATCGTGGCTTCTGCAGCTTGTGCGGCAGCGTGCGCGTAGTTTTCGTCTTGACCCGCAAAAATCACTGCACGGCTGGAGTTGATGATCATTCCTCGACCATTGGCATCCAATCCGGCTGCTACGGCTGCATTTACGTCGCCGCCTTGTGCACCGATGCCTGGCACAAGAAGGGGAGTCATCGGTGCGAGCTCACGAACGCGAGCAATCTCTGCCGGCTGAGTAGCTCCCACAACCAGGCAGACTTGACCGTTGACATTCCAGGGGCCAGCCGCCATTTTGGCCACTCGTTCGTAGACCATGTCGCCGTCACGAGTGACGAGTTCTTCGATATCAGCGCCGCCGGGATTGGAAGTACGACACAACAGAATTACACCGCGTCCTTCGTATTCAAAGTATGGTTCAACGGTGTCAAAGCCCATGTATGGCGACAACGTCACGGCATCGGCCTTGTAACGAACAAATGCTTCCTTGGCATATTGTTTGGCTGTTGAACCGATATCTCCGCGCTTGGCATCGAGAATTACCGGGATGTCAGGATGATTTTCATGGATATAGGCAATGATCTGTTCAAGAGCTTTTTCCAGACCTTCTCCGGCGAAGTATGCAATTTGAGGCTTAAAGGCGCAGACAAAAGGAGCTGTGGCATCCACAATGGCGCAGCAAAACTCCAGAACGCCAGCAGCGTCCTTGGTCAAATGCGCCGGTAAGCGCTTGAGGTCGGGATCAAGCCCCACGCAGAGCATGGAGTCAACGGCGTCGATTCGCTTGTTGAGGGTTTCGATGAACATGACGTTGCGTCTTCCTTTGCAAAAAAGAAAGGTGAAAGAACCTTTCAAATACCGGTATTGAATCTGAGAGAGAATCTTACCGCGGGTATTTCTTTCGTGTTTTTTTTGGAGTGTTCGAGAATGTCACTTATGAGAAAAGTTTCGAACAATTGCCGTATAGTTCTGAGAGCCTAAAAATAGGAGCAAGAACAGTGAAAGAGATGATTGCAGCGGCAGCTGCGTTTGGAATGCTTGCCGCAGGTTCCGCAATGGGAGCCACTCAGTTGATGGGACAGACGCAGGGAGCGCAGGTGATTGATGTACCGGTTGCTTCAGGGCGCATCGACGCGATTTCCGGAGTGGTCTACAGCCAGGTTTTCGAACGCGGTCGCAGCGTTAGGGGACTGAAGATGACGCTCTTTATTCCGCGCACTAAGCAAAAAAAGCCTGCTGTGCTTTATTTCCCCGGAGGCGGTTTTACGTCAGCCGATCATGAAAAGTTCCTTGAGATGCGTTATGCGCTGGCTCGAGCCGGTTTTGTGGTAGCAGCATGCGAATATCGAGCGGTGCCGAGTCAGTTCCCGGCTTTGTTGCAGGATGCGAAGTCGGCGGTTCGTTGGGTGCGGGCGCATGCTCAGGAGCTTGGTGTGGATGCCAGTCGTATTGGAATTCTCGGCGATTCTGCGGGCGGCTATGTGGTGCAGATGATGGGAGCTACCAATGGCGAAAAGAACTGGGATTCAGGAGACTTCAAAGATCAGTCTTCAGACGTTCAGGCAGTGGTTTCCATTTATGGTATTTCCGATCTGACGACGATTGGCGAAGGTATCGGTAATGAGGCGGTGCATGCATCCCCGGCTGTGACTGAAGCTTTGCTTCTCAATGGTCCGGCGTTTAGGGATTTTGCGGGTGCTCCGGTGACTGCAGATCCCCAAAAAGCGCTCCAGGCCAGTCCCATTGGACACGTGGATGGGAGCGAACCGGCATTTTTACTCATGCACGGCACGGCCGACAAAGTGGTAAGTCCTTTGCAAAGCAAGCGAATGTTCGAGGCTCTCAAGGCTAAGAAAGTTGATGCTGAATACGTGCTTGTGCGTGATGCCGCTCATGGGGACCTGCCATGGTATCAACCTGCAGTGATTTCCCGTGTGGTGAAGTTCTTCGAAAGTCGTCTGGGAAGCGGCCAGGCAAAGTAAGCTGTACCAATGAAAAAGAATCGATGCGATTATGAGATTCTCGCTCCGGCGGGTTCTTGGGAAGCATTGGCTGCGGCGGCAGCCGCAGGTGCCGATGCTGTGTATTTCGGCCTTGGGGCGATGGATATGCGCAGCCTGGCAACGAGTGTCTTTAGCCAAGAGAATTTGCCGGAGATCACGGCGTTTGCTCGTGCTCATGCCATGAAAACTCGGATGACGCTCAACGCCGTGTTGTATGACGCGGATCTGGAGCCGGCCCGACAGGCCTTGATAGCGGCAAAGGCTGCCGGAGTAGACGCGGTGATCTGCTCGGACGTGGCTGCAATGATGTTGGCTCACGAGGTTGGATTGCCTGTGCATTTGTCCACGCAGCTCAATATTGCCAATGTTGAAGCTTTGAAGTTTTATGCTCGTTTTGCCGATGTTGCGGTTTTGGCTCGAGAACTCACACTTGAGCAAACACGCAACATTACAGAAGCCATTGATCGAGAAAGCATTTGCGGTCCCTCCGGAGAGTTGGTTCGCATCGAGATGTTCTGTCATGGGGCGCTTTGCATTGCGCAAAGCGGTCGCTGTTTCATGAGTTTGCATACTCGTGGTAAAAGTGCCAATCGGGGAGAGTGTTTGCAGTCATGTCGGCGGAAATATCTCATCAAGGATGCCGAAAGAGATATCGAGCTCGAAATTGGGCCGCAATATGTGATGAGCCCGAAAGATCTTAAGACGATTGGTTTTTTCGATAAGCTCGTTGAAAGTGGCGTCAGCATTTTCAAAATCGAAGGACGAGCTCGATCACCTGAGTATGTGCGCACTAGCGTGCAATGCTATCGTGAGGCGCTTGAGGCAGTGCTTGAAGGTACTTTTACAGCTCAAAAAGTCACACAGTGGGATGCCAGATTGGCAGAGGTGTTTAATCGAGGCTATTGGGACGGCTGGTATCTGGGGGCCTCGATACCGGATTTGGCTACTGGGTACGGGTCACAAGCTACGCTTACCAAGCGATTTGTTGGCAAGTGCGTCAACTATTTCGCTCGAGCGTGCGTTGCTCAGTTTCAGATTCAAGCCGAGGGGTTTGACAAGGGAGCCCGACTGTTGGTTGTCGGACCTACGACAGGGGCGGTGGAATTGCTTGCCGAAGAGATTTTTGACGATGATGCAGCAGTTGATAGTGCACGGAAGGGAAGTTTCGTCACAATCAAAGTGCCACAGAAAGTGCGTGAAAATGACAAACTTTATGTGCTGCAACCTCGGCAATAAGTGACAAACAACGTGCTTATGAATGAAAATGGCCGCCTGCTCAAAAGCAAGCGGCCATTTTTTAGACCGGTTGGTCAGGAGGACATTACATCATGCCGTCCATGCCTCCCATGCCGCCCATCGGGGGCATAGCAGGCTTGTCTTCCGGAATGTCGGCAACCATGCAGTCGGTCGTGAGGATCAGGCCGGCCACGCTGGCAGCATTCTGCAGAGCCGTACGGGTAACCTTGGTCGGATCGAGAACGCCCATGGCAACCATGTCGCCGTATTCACCCGTCTGAGCGTTGTAGCCGAAGTTGCCTTCGCCGTTGGCGACCTTGTTGACCACCACGCTGGGTTCTTCACCGCAGTTGGAGACGATCTGGCGCATCGGTTCTTCCATAGCGCGCAGCACGATCTTGATGCCGGCGTTCTGTTCGTCGTTGTCGCCCTTGATGTCCTTGATGGCAAACTTGGTGCGAACGAGAGCCACGCCGCCGCCCGGGACGATGCCTTCTTCCACTGCTGCACGAGTGGCGTGCAGTGCATCTTCCACACGTGCCTTCTTTTCCTTCATTTCAACTTCGGTAGCAGCGCCAACCTTCACGAGAGCAACACCGCCGGCGAGCTTGGCAACACGTTCCTGAAGCTTTTCACGATCGTAGTCGCTCGTAGCGGCTTCGATCTGCTGACGGATCTGGGTGACACGGCCTTCGATAGCCTGGGCATCGCCAGCGCCGTCAATGATCGTGGTGGCTTCCTTGGTGACTTCAACGCGCTTAGCAGAGCCGAGCTGTTCGAGAGTTGCCTTTTCAAGC
>DXSO01000008.1:2520-13692 GCA_019410445.1 Sutterella sp. | reverse complement strand
TTCAAGCGTAAGTCCGAGATCGGAAGAGATCACGGTAGCGCCCGTAAGCACAGCGATGTCTTCGCACATGGCCTTGCGGCGGTCGCCGAAGCCCGGAGCCTTGACGGCCACAACCTTAAGGATACCGCGGATGGAGTTGACCACGAGCGTTGCGAGGGCTTCACCGTCAACGTCTTCAGCGATGATCAACAGCGGGCGAGAAGTCTTGGCAACCTGTTCGAGCACGGGCAAGAGTTCGCGGATGTTGCTCACCTTCTTGTCGTGAATCAGGATGAACGGATTGTCGAGCACGGCAGCCTGACGTTCCGGCGTGTTGATGAAGTAGGGCGACAGGTAGCCGCGGTCGAACTGCATGCCTTCGACGACTTCGAGTTCGTTGTTAAGGCTCTTGCCGTCTTCGATCGTGATCACGCCTTCCTTGCCGACCTTGTCCATGGCCTGGGAGATGATGTCGCCGATTTCCTTGTCGGAGTTAGCGGAGATAGCACCAACCTGTGCCACTTCCTTGGAAGTGGTCGTCGGACGCGAAATCTTGCGCAGTTCTTCGATAGCAGCGGCCACGGCCTTGTCGATGCCGCGCTTGAGGTCCATCGGATTCATGCCGGCGGCAACGTATTTCATGCCTTCGCAGACGATAGCCTGAGCCAAAACGGTAGCGGTGGTCGTACCGTCTCCAGCGTTGTCGTTAGTCTTGGAGGCGACTTCGCGCACCATCTGGGCGCCCATGTTTTCGAACTTGTCCTTGAGTTCGATTTCCTTAGCGACCGTGACACCGTCCTTGGTCACGAGCGGACCACCAAAGGCACGATCAAGCACCACGTTGCGACCCTTCGGGCCGAGAGTCACCTTGACAGCGTTGGCGAGCGTGTTGATGCCGCGAACCATACGCACGCGGGCGTCATCACCGAAGAGAACCTGCTTAGCAGCCATTTTCTATTTTCTCCGTTTTAAATTCTTTAATGAAATCAAAAAGATACCGATTATTCGAGAACGCCCATGATGTCTTCTTCGCGCATCACGAGAAGTTCTTCACCATCAACCTTGACGGTCTGGCCGGCGTACTTGCCGAACAGAACACGGTCGCCGACCTTCACGTCCATCGGCAGGAGCTTGCCGGCTTCGTCGCGCTTGCCGGGGCCGACAGCGAGCACTTCACCCTGATCGGGTTTTTCACCGGCGGTATCCGGAAGGACAATGCCGCTGGCGGTCGTGCGCTCGGCCTCAAGACGCTTCACAATCACGCGGTCGTGTAACGGACGGATCTGCATTTTTGTTTTCACTCCAAAAATTTGAATAAGAAAGCCGTTTTGGACGGCTTGCAGTATGAAATCAAATCAAGGCGAGCATCGAGCCCGCCGCTAGAACACCATATGGGGATGGTGTTTTAGCATTTCAAGTCCCCAAATAAAAAAATTTTCATTCTTATTGAAACGGGCATGATCGTTGACCGGGCAGAACTTGAAATGAGTTGGATAAGACTTGTCCAATAGGGTTTGTCTGGGATAGATTGCCGTGTGAAGAGAGATTTTCTTGGATAGAACCATGCTTGGAGCATTTCGCAGTACCGGTGCTTTTTCCCACGGCGTTTTTTTGACTTTGGCAGCTGCCGTTCTCTGGGGATCCATGGCAGTAGCGGCGCAACTGATCATGGCCGAGGGAGTTGTGGATGCTGTTACGCTTGTTGTTGTGCGTTTGTGCTGCGCAGGTGCTCTGCTTTTAATTTGGAGCCTATACAAGACAACGGAAGATGTTCGCAAGATTTTTACGGTTGCAGCCAACTTGCGAGATGTTGTGTTCGGAGCGTTTTTCATTTATGCGGGGCAGTTTGCTTTTTTGCAGGCGATTCGCTACTCCAATGCTGGTGCCGCCGCGATCGTGCTTACAACCGTGCCGTTGTGGGTGGCTTTGTGGGAGGCAATTGTCAACAGACGCCTACCGACACCTCGGATGATGTTGTGCTTTGTGTTGGCAGCTTCTGGAGTTGCGCTTATCGTGACCAAAGGAGAGTTCAACATTGAAAGATTTAATCTGCATGGGTTGTTGTGGGCAGTTGGCTGCGCAGTGATGACGGCTGCTTATTCGGTGCAGCCTCGGGAACTGTTGAAACGCGTCTCAGTGATCGCAGTGATGGGCTGCGCAATGCTTTTCGGAGGACTCATGGCAGCCGGCGTTGCCGTGTTTGGGGGCAAGGGTTTGTCGATGAACGCGTTGGATATACGTACCGCGGCTTTGCTAGGACATGTGGTGATTTTGGGTACGTTGGTTTCGTTTTGCTGTTACATGGCGGCGATTCGTTTGATTTCTCCTGTCATTGTTGGAATTTTGGGGTGTGCAGAGCCCGTAACCGCTTACGTCATTTCGGTTTTTGCCTTGGATCAGGAAATCGGCTCAATAGAACTGGCGGGAATCGTGTTGGTTCTCACGACAGTTGTTTTGCTTGCCGTCAGTCCTCGTAAATCTGTATCCGGAGAGGATATTGCTCATCGCTGGAAAGAGTCATCACTGGAAAATACAAAGTAAGGCAGCAATCAATGCAGTGAAGCCCTCATAGTCGATAGAATTGCCACAATGCCGGCGATAAGAAGTAAACAGCCGCAGGCTGAGATAGTGGGAGGATGCTTGCTGGAGAGCAGGCGCTGATTTTTGATGACGAAATTTGCTGCACTGAAGTCAAGCGCCTTTCTGGCGTTGCTTTGTTTGCCGCTGCTCGCATTGGCTCAGTTACCTGAACCGTTGACCAAGGCTTTGGCGCGAGCGAACATCCCATTGGATTCGGTTTCGGTTTGGGTGTCTCCGGCCGGAGTCAATGTGCCGGTGGTCTCTCACCGTACTCAACATCCCATGCAGCCGGCAAGCGTCGTAAAAGTGGTGACGACGCTTGCATCGTTGGATCTTCTCAAGCCGGATTTCACATGGCAGACACAAGTGCGGGCTGCTGCGTTTCCTGACAGCAAGGGTGTTGTGCGATCCGTGGCACTGATTGGCACGGGGGATCCGCATCTGATGATTGAACAGGTTTGGTTGCTGACGGAAAAACTGCGCCAAATCGGCGTGAGAAAGATTGAGGGAAATATCATTGTCGATCGATCAGCCTTTGATGAAAGGGGGCTTGATCCAGCGGCTTTTGATGCTTCTCCCGACCGCTCATACAACGTACAGGCTGATGCCGCACTTGTGAACCTCAAGTCGTTGTCAATTACTTTCGAGCCTGAAGAAAATGGGCAATGGGCACGTGTGACTGCGCTGCCTGTTTTGGATGGTTTCGCCGTTCCGAAACGCGTTCGATTAAGTGCAGGATCTTGCGGCGATTGGAAAAAGGCGCTTAAAGCACGTTTTAATGCTTCGGGAGTTCGCTTTGACGGAGCGCTGCCTGCCGCTTGCGGTGTCAAGGCACTGCATGTTGCTCGTTGGAAAAGCGATGATTATCTTGCGCGACTGCTGCGGCCGATGTTCAGATCCGCGGGCATTGTCTGGACAGGAATGATCAAGGAAGGACGCGTTGATGCAGATTTCGGAGTTCGATTGGTTCAATCACAGTCCGCATCACTGCCGAAAATTGTGTCCTGGGTTAACAAGTATTCCAACAATACGATGGCTAGGCATCTTTTTCTGACGCTTTCTCGTACGGATGCTGACGGCGAGCATAAGCCGGCGACATTGCGTCGAAGCCGAGCTGTTGTTGAAGATTGGCTCAAGCAGGTGGCAGGCGCCTTGCCGAAGGGAACATATATCGATAACGGTTCGGGACTTTCGCGAAAAACAAAAATTGCGGCGGAAACACTTGGACGAGTGCTCAATTACGGATACAACTCGTACGTTATGCCCGAGTTCATGGCCTCACTTCCTTTGGCAGGGTATGACGGAACGATGAAAAAGCGTCCGTTGACTGTGGGAAGTGCTCATATCAAGACAGGCCTTATTCGGGATGTCAGATCCATTGCAGGGTACGTAACCGACATTCATGCTCGTCGTTGGAGTGTGGTCGTGATGATGAACGGCAAAAAGCTCAATAACGATCGTCTTTTCTCTCAGGCAGTGCTCAACTGGTGTGCTTCGGGAGGTGCTCAGGCGCTTATTGATGCTGACAACAAACGGAAAGGACAATAATGAAACAGTCTTTGTGGGCGATTGCGGCGGCGGCCTGCTTTTCAATCATGGGGGCCTTCGTCAAGTTCTGTACCGAAGATATGGGAGCCTTCGAATTGGTGTTCTACCGTTCGCTTTTTGGCACTATTTTCATTGCTTTTGTTGTGGCTACCAGCGGCGGGACACTTAAGACGAAATATTTCCGGCATCACATTATTCGTTCGGTGCTGGGAGTAACAAGTGTCGCATTGTGGTTCTTTGCACTCTCGCAGATGCATTTCGGAACCTGTATGACCTTGATTTACACGACGCCGCTCTTTATGGCGCTCAATTTCATCATCTTGGCAAAATGCAAAGGAGAACGAGCTCCTTGGGCAGTTGTGCTTGCCATTGTGACGGGTTTTGTCGGTATTTGTTTGGTAATGAAACCCGGACTTGAGACAGATGAATTTATTCCCGCGTTGATTTGTTTGGGCGTGGCGTTGATTGATCTGGCTGCCTACTGGCAGATGAAGCAGATGGGGAGACTCAACGAGCCGAGCTACCGCATTGTGTTTTATTTTTCCGTACTCGGGATGGTTTTTGCTGTTGGAGGAACTTTGGCGACCACGGGCTTTCACGTGCCCGATCTTGCAGGAGTGGCAGGACTGCTCGGTATGGGGTTGTTTGCCACGTTAGGACAGATTTGCACAACAAGATCATTCGCGTACGGCAATATGTTGCTGTCATCGTGCCTGGGCTTTAGCGCCGTGCCTTTTTCCGTTATTTTCGGTGTAACGCTTTTTAATGAGACTGTCGACCTGCTTACGTTAAGTGGTATGACGCTGATTTTGTTGGCGGGGATGTTCGCAGCGGTTGCTACGAAACGAATGGAAGCCAAACAAGCAGCGGAAGAATAATGGGATGAAAAACACAAACGGCGGCAGCTTTCACTGCCGCCGTTTTTTTATTGGCAAGAAGGATTATGGGGTGAGATTGCGCTTTTCATCTGCATTCTTACGCAGAGCATCAATAAACGTCGATTCTGTCAGCAGTTCAGGCAGAATCGTGGCTGTGCCGTCTGTTGAATAGAGCAGATAAAGCGGAACACCCGTGCGGCCGAATTTGTTGAGCATATCGGTGATGGCTGCATCACGATTAGTCCAGTCAGCCTCGAATCGAGCGTAATTCAAACGATTGAGTTCCGTTGTTGCAGCTTGCGTGCGAAGGGCGGTGGCTTTATTGAATTGGCACGTGACGCACCAGGCTGCGGTGAAGTCAACGACAACGGGTTGGCCGCGGGCGATGGCTGAATTGACCGCTTCCTCGCTCCAAGGTTGCCACTGGTTGGAGGCGCTGACGTTGTTGGAGTCAATATCAGTCGGTTGCTGATCGAAACTTCCTAAACTGATCAACACCATACATCCGATGGTGACTAGGGCACAGACGACTTTAAGCACTTGCGAGCGGCCGCGACCATATTGTTCTCGACCGATGGCCCAAAGCAGTCCCGTTACGGATCCCATTGCAAAAAGAACAGTGAGTAACCCGTAGAGTGTGACTTGTCGAGAGAGAACCCAAACAAGCCATAAAGCAGCAGCAGCCATCGGAATGGCCATGATGTGCTTGAAAATCAGCATCCAAGCCCCGGGGCGCGGCAACAGTTTCATCCATGCAGGCACCAAGGTGAGAAGAAGCCATGGCAGGGCCATGCCAAAGCCGAGGGCTAGAAAGATGAGAATGCTGACGGCATTGTCCTGCAGTACGGCGTAGCCGAGGGCTGCTCCCATAAACGGTGCGGTACAGGGTGAAGCAACCACCACGGCCAGCACGCCTGTGAAGAAACTGCCCAGCGGGCCGGTGGAGGGAAGCTTGCGTACGGCACGGCTATCGGCCAGGTGGGAGGCAGCCGTAAATTCAAAGACTCCGAGCAGATTGAGGGTAAGAGCGCTGAAAAGCAGAATCAGCAACGCAACAACCCAGGGTTGTTGCAGCTGAAAGCCCCAGCCAATTGCCCAGCCCAAACTGCGCAGGATAATCAGTATCCCTGCCAGAGCAGCCATTGACAGGAGAACGCCGCCGGTAAAAGACAAACCATGCAGAGCAAGAGCTCCTTTTCGACGCGATCCATCAACGAGCTGAAGAATTTTCAGGCTGAGAACGGGAAAGACACAAGGCATGAGGTTGAGGATCAGCCCTCCTAAAAAGGCAAAACTCAGGGCTGTGCTCGTGCTCATGCTTGAGCTGGTTTGTGGAAGTTGAGCTGTGGGGATTTTGGGCTCAGTCTGGGTTGGAACAGGTTTGGAGTCTTCAGCCCAGGGCAGCGGAACTTCTGCAGGTTGAATGTCTAGAGTCGTTTCAATTGCCCAACCATTTTTATCGGGGCCGCCGTCGGCAACAATGACACCTGTAAAAGGAAGCGGCTGCTGTGATTTGAGGCTTTCGAGGTACTCCGGTGCCGCTTTAAGATACAGCGACACGAGGTCTTTGCCGACAGCGACGCGGTCAAGCTGAGTGAAGTCGACGAGACCTTCGGTAAGAGGAAAGAATTCGATGGTTTTTTCGATTTTTCCAGCTAGAGGCGCAAAATCAACGCGAATGCGGTCGTCCTCACGAAAGGCTGTGATGTGTTCGGAGACGACTTTTTCCGGAATGGATTTGAGCGTTTTTTCAAATTTGTCGCTCAGTGGGCCTTGTTTGGCGGCCACTCGAATGGGAAGTCTTAAGGAAACTTCAGCTGAACCGGGGATGCATACTTCTTTGCAGGCAAGATAATCTACTTTTGCTCGCAAGGTATACGTTGTGCCATAAGGAGTTCCCCAAGGAATATCCAGGTTAAACGGCAGTAAGACTTCGCCTGAGTACACGAAGTTAGTGATTGGTCCAAGTTTGTGTTTTTCGGGAGTTGGCCAACCAATTTGTTCGGCACTCCAACGACGAGGCAATTTCCACTCTACGCTTGGAGCGTAACCCGAGTCGCCGGAAAACTGCCAGTATGTGTGCCAGCCAGGTTCGTGCTTGATCAAGATGCCAATATCATTTTCCGCACGAGGGATACCTGCGGTTTGTTTGGCAACGAGTTCTATGGTGACGGTTTTGGGCTGAGCGGGACCTCCGAAGGGCGATCCGTTCCCTGCGGAGGTGCTCGGAGCTGCACTGACTCCAATGGCTCCGAAAAGAGCGAGCAAACAAGTCGCTAAGCTGCGAAATAACTTCATAGGAAACTTAGGCGTGAGTCCTGTGATTTTTCAATCCCGGGACGCAAGTGTGTTTTTGGTTTGTTATTTGGAGAGGATTCCAGCCTCATACCGCACAGAAGCCTAGGGTCTGAGGGGAAACGACCTTCCTGTCGGCGGCAAAGAGCCGAGAGATCAGTTTGAGACTTCAAAGTGCGGCAATTATCGAGCCCTTAGTGCACTTGACGCTCACTAATCACAAAGCCAAAGCTACCGAGATTTCTGAAATAGTAGCTGAGCTGATGCGGTAGGAGAGAGCAAGATGCGCAAAAGGGCTCAAATTTACAAACCCCCGGTTTGACCGGGGGTTCATTGCCCTCGAATGGATCAAAGAGAGGCAAAGGCCTTGCGTGCAGCTGCAATAGTGGCTTCGATATCCTCATCCGTGTGGGCGGCTGACACGAAACCAGCCTCGAAGATTGAGGGCGCGAGATAAACGCCGTCCTCAAGCATCGAATGGAAGAACTTTGCAAACACGGCCGGATCGGCTTTCATAACGTCCGCAAAACCATTGGGCAGATCCTTCAAGAAGAAAAGCCCCATCATGCCGCCCTGGGAACGAGCGCAGAAGTCAACGCCGGCTTCTTGGGCAGCAGCCGAAAGTCCGGTGACAAGTTTGGTTGTCTTGGCCGCGAGATTTTCATAAAAGCCGGGTTTTTGAATTTCTTTGAGAGTGGCCAAACCGCAGGCAACCGCTACGGGGTTTCCTGAAAGGGTGCCGGCCTGATATACAGGGCCAAGCGGAGCGATTTTGTTCATAACTTCGCAACGACCGCCAAAAGCAGCAACAGGCATGCCTCCGCCAATGACCTTGCCCATCATCGTGATGTCAGGAACCACGTTGTAGAGCGATTGAGCTCCGTGCAGAGCCACTCGGAAACCGGTCATCACTTCGTCGACAATGAGCAAAGCACCATATTTGGTACAAAGAGCACGCATCGTGTCCATGAATTCCTGTGTGGCGGGAACCATGTTCATATTGCCGGCAATAGCTTCGACAATGACGCAGGCAATGTCATCGCCCCACTGCTTAAATGCATCTTCGAGCTGAGTCGGGTTGTTGTATTCGAGAACAAGCGTGTGCTCGGTTGTGCCCGCAGGAACACCGGCAGAAGAGGGATTGCCGAATGTGAGCATGCCTGAGCCAGCCTTCACAAGCAGACTGTCGCTGTGACCGTGGTAGCAGCCTTCGAATTTGATGATTTTGTTACGGCCGGTGTAGCCGCGAGCCAGGCGAATGGCGCTCATGCCGGCTTCGGTGCCGGAGCTTACGAAACGCACGGCTTCGACATTGGGCATGATTTTGATGACTTCTTCGGCGATCAGTGTTTCCCCTTCGGTTACGGCACCGAAAGACAGACCGCAGTCAACAGCCTCGTGTACGGCTTGAATCACGGCAGGATGATTGTGGCCGAGGATCATGGGACCCCATGAGCCAATGTAGTCAATATAGCGGCGGTCTTCGGCATCCCACATGTAGGCGCCTTTGGCGCGGCGGATAAAACGCGGTGCTCCGCCGACGCTTTTAAAAGCGCGTACGGGAGAGTTCACGCCGCCGGGAATGCTCTGCTGAGCACGTTCAAAAAGTTGCTCGTTGATGCCCATTTTTTTTCCAGTTTTTCAATAAATAAAAAAAATCAAACGGCGTTCTGAGAAACAAGCGCCGAGAATGGAGCGAAGTCTAGCAAGCCGAAACCGAGAGTTCGCTTAACATCTGCCAATGAAATTCATCTTTTGGAACAGAAAGTTGCATCAACGGGAAAATCCGCGTAAAGTCTGCGGCTCACGTTGAGGTGAGGCGGACGGCCGCAACGAGCTTGTTCTCATTGAGGAAAGTCCGGACTCCGCAGGGCGCCGTAGCAGGTAACGCCTGTCCGCCGTAAGGCGAGGATTAGAGCAACAGAGACGAGCCGATTTAGTTCGGGTGAAACGGGCAATCTCTACGGGGAGTAACACCAAGTAAGCAGTTGATGATCCGGCCCGGGAAGACTGCGGGTAGGTGGCTGGAGGCTTTGCGTGAGCAAAGCCCGAGATGAATGGTCGTCAACGTTGTCGTCCAGAGACGACAACGTCACAGAATCCGGCTTATAGCCTCAGCTCCACGTGAGCCAGATACGAAATGGGAGCATTTCAATTTTGAAATGCTCCCATTTTTTCATTTGAGTTTACGCCCGGTGAAACGGGCGTAATGTTTCAACCGGGTTTAGGCGAGTTTGATGCGGCCATCAACGGCAATGATTTCACCCGTGGTGTTGGAAATCATCAGCGGATTGATGTCGAGTTCTTGTACGGCAGGATAATCGGTGACAAGTTGCGACAGACGCAGCAGCGTCTCTTCAACGCGTTCGATATTTGCCGGCATTGTGCCTCGAGCTCCCTCAAGCAGCTTGAACGCCTTGACGGAACGAACCAAATCGCGGGCATCGGCGTCGGTGAGCGGCGCCAGTGCAAAACCAACGTCTTTCATGACTTCCACGAAAACGCCGCCTGTGCCGAACATGATCATCGGGCCGTATTGCGGATCGGCCGCGATGCCGCAGACAAGTTCTCGATTGCTTTTCACCATTTCCTGGATGATGACGCCTTCAAGACCGTCAAGGAGGTTGCGTTCTTGCAGTTTCGCTACAAGATCCTGGTATTGTGCCCGCAGTTCGTCGTCTGAACCGATGTTGACGCGTACACCTCCGACATCAGTTTTGTGAGAGGTACTCTTTGAGGTCATTTTCATGACGACTGGGTAACCGACTTCGCGGGCAGCAGCAACGGCAGCCTCTTCGCCGACCGCAAAACGAGCGCGACAAACACGAACACCGTAGGCTTCGAGTACATCAAGGCTTTCACGTGTGGTGAGTTCCAGACGACCTTCAGCTTTGACGGCAGCAAAAATCGTTTCAACGCGAGCGCGATCAACTTCAAAAGAGGGGATGTTTCCGACAGGACGCTGCATCCATTTGCGCTGCATGTTCAGTCGCGCCAAGCCGTCAACAGCTTCTTCGGCATACATGAAAAACGGAATGGTGACTTCTCCCCTGGAGATTTCACTGAAAAACTCGTTTTTGGTCATGAATACGCCCACAATCGGCTTTTCGGGATGTTGTGCCTTGATATCCATCAGCGCTTTGGCAACATCGGTATCCTTAAGTCCGAGGAAGGGCAGGTAGATGGAGATCACCATGTCGACACCCTCATCGGCAAGCACCGTCTCGAGCGTACGACGATAGTGTTCAAGCGGAGCGGAAGCGATCATGTCCACCGGATTTTTCACGCTGGCTGCGGCCGGCAGGAAGTCACGCAGAGATTGTTTGGTTGCTTCAGAAAGCTCCGCCATACGCATGCCGTAGTCAATGACACTATCGGTGGCCATAATGCCAGGGCCGCCCGAGTTGGTGATGATGCACACGCGGTCACCTTTAGGAATCGGGCAGTTGGCAAAGACTTTAGCCGTGGAAAACAGCTGTTTAAGGCTGTATTCACGAATGACTCCGGATTGTCTCAACAATGCTTCTGCAGCGCGATCGGAACCGGCCAAGGAACCGGTATGCGAACTGGCTGCCGATGCGCCGGCAGCAGAACGCCCGGCTTTTAGCGCCAGAATGGGCTTTTTCTTGGTCACACGAGAGGCCAGACGGCGGAAATTGGCAGGATCCTTGATGGATTCCATGTAAAGCAGAATTTGTCGGACGTCGTCCTGATCTTCCCAATATTCGATGGCATCCTCGGCGTTGACATCGGCCTGATTGCCGATGGAGACAAACTGCGCAAATCCAATGCCTAAATCTTGCAGGATGTTGAGAATGCCTCCGCCCAGAGCGCCGGACTGCGACACGAACCCGATATCGCCGCGCACGGGCAGAGATTCGGCAAAACAGGC
>DXSO01000008.1:1661-2510 GCA_019410445.1 Sutterella sp. | reverse complement strand
GTATTTTTTGACACGCTCGTAGAGCTGTTGCTCCATGGCTGCGCCTTCTTCACCGGACTCCTTGAAGCCGGCGGAAATGACCACGAGACCTTTGATGCCTTTTTCGTGGCACTGATCGATCGTGCTGAGCACGAACTTGGCGTTGACGACGACTACGGCCATGTCCACAGAACCTTCGATATCAAGTACGCTCGGATAGGCTTGCAGTCCCTCGATCATTCCGCCTTTGGGATTGACGGGATAGATTTTGCCCTTGAATCCGAATTCGATCAGCCGCTTCATCAAATCCGAACCAATGGTGTGAGGTTTGGTTGAGGCGCCGATCACTGCGACGGAGGAAGGTCTCATGATGTGATCAAGACTGTGTGACATAGCGTGTTTGACTCCGAAAAAAGGTTTGGGTTCGATCTAGGCAAGCGTTATTTCTTCTGGGTGCCGGCAGCGAGCTTTTCTTCGATAGCTTCGACGGACATCAGACCGGTGTGTCGAGAGCCATCGGGAAATACGACAGCAGGAATTGAGTTGATGCCCAGTCTTTGGCCGAGTTCAATATTGCGGTCAAGAACGGCGCTGTTGCTGCATTGCCCGACTTCTGGAACTTGGCCGGAGGCCATGGAATCCAAGAAGGTTTTGACGGGATCGCTTGCGCAAACGATGCGGCGAGCTTCTTCGCGTGAACGCAAAACCGGGTACATGAAGTTATACACAGTGAGATTGCCGACTTTGCGTAAATTTTGTTCGAGCAGACGGCAATAGGGGCAGTTGGCGTCGGTAAAAACGACAAGTTTGCGTTCGCCCTTGCCGTAAACAACTTTAATGGCATCTTTGAGCGGAAGCTGCTCCCATTTG
>DXSO01000008.1:0-1651 GCA_019410445.1 Sutterella sp. | reverse complement strand
ATGCGGTTTAACTCTTCGAGACGCTCGGAGGTGAGATCGCGTTCGGTGGACGCATCAAAGATTCTGCCGATGATTAAATGCCGAGCATCGGCGTCTGCGTAAAAGATGCGCTTATCAATGACGACCTCCCAGAGACCTTTTACGGGAGATGCAGTGACGGATTCGGGAGCTTGTCCGGTAGCAAGCTCGACAGCCTTGCTGATTTTTTCGATCTGGGGATCGGTTGCGGCGCAGGCGCTGCCAATGGCAACAAGAGATGCCAAGCAGGTAAACGAACGAACGATGTTTTTAAGCTGCATGATTTTGAAGAGATGTTTCGAGCACGTGCCTGAGATTGACGATTTGTCAGCGAAAAGGCGATTTGGGCAGTGCTTTGTTTCAACGGCTTTAGTGTAGCCGAAAAACCGAATCGGCTTTTGGCTTGCAAATCGTGACATTTATTTGAGTGAATGAGAGGAAGACTTAGCAAAAGCAAAGTTTCCTAAGTTTTCTGATTTTGCTTGTGTATAGGGCGATAGCAAGAGATTCAGGATAGAAATCAGGCAAGGTTTTGAGCTATGTGACACCTAACTCGGGGTTTCTAAACTGCGAATTACCAGAAACGAGGAACATACCTGAAATTCTCGTTTAAATGATGGGAAACAGTGTTTTTATAAGGAGCCATATCATGTTGAATCTTAAGACTCTTGCTGCTGCTGCCGCTTTTGCATCCATGATCGCACTTACTCCGGTTCACGCTCAGTTTGTGGGCGGCCCGAGCCATATGACCACTGTCAAAAATTTGCTTGAGACGGGTAAAGACGACCAGCTTGTCACTCTCGAAGGATATTTGGTGCAGCAGGTCAAGCATGAAAAGTACATTTTCCGTGATGACAGCGGAGAAATGCTTGTGGAAATTGATGACGAAGTGTTCCAAGGCCAGCGCGTGGATCCGAAAACCAAGATTCAGATCAAGGGTGAGCTTGAACGCGATTTCATGGAAAAAGACAAGGTTGATGTCTACAGTCTGACCGTTGTTCGTTGAGTCGACACTTGACATCGATGTTGCTGAGGAGTCTCAATATGAGCAAACTCAAGACTCTGATTGCTGGTGCTGCACTGATTGGAGTGTTTTCTTTGAGTGCGGCCCAGGCACAGTTTGTCAGTGATAAACCGGTGAGTGTGACGACCGTTCAGGAAGCGCTTAAAAATGGCCGTCATGATCAGATGGTTGCCTTTGAAGGATTTATTCTTGAGCAAATCAAAAGCAAAAAGTACATTTTTGCGGATGACACCGGTCGTATCATTGCAGAGATCCCCGACAAAGTATTTCGGGGACAGCGTGTGGATCCTAGAACTAAGATCCGTATTGAGGGGGAACTTGAGTTAGAGCACGCAGAGCAGGAAACGATTGATGTCTTTCGTTTAACGGTGCTGCGACTCGGTGGTTGAAAGCCGAATAGGGAGGGCTCGTATGGCTGAAAAGATTCTTCTTGTCGAGGATGATCCGATGATCGGCGAAGCGGTTGTCAGTGCGCTTCAAGATGCCGGTAAGACATCTGACTGGGCAAGAAGCGGCTGGGAGGCCACGGGCTTTCTTTCGGAAAATACCTATGATGCCGTTCTTTTGGATTTGGGACTTCCGGGAAAGGACGGCATGAGTGTTCTGCGC
>DXSO01000079.1 GCA_019410445.1 Sutterella sp. | reverse complement strand
TTCCCACCATGTACCTGCCGCATATACACCTCGGGTTCCGTGTAGCTTCGGGCTTTGTCTTGATGAGCAGACTTACCCACCCTTTAGTGCCTAATACGGTTCCTGTTCGTCAGGTCAGTGGTTTGCCTTGTGACTTCCTTCAGATTCCGCCTCGCGACGGACACCCTTGTCTTCGGCTATGCGCTTGGTGCTACCTCCTGCGCTCGGGACTTGCACCCGTTAGATCATGCCCATGCTGGGCGCACTCACTCAAAAAGCCGTCGCACATAGAGGCGACGGCTTTTTTTATTTGGTGAATGTAACTATCTAGATTACCCTTAAGGCTTTTCGCTAAAATCCTATGACGATACGTTGTCCATTGCGCCGTGCAGTGACCGACGGTCGTTTTGCGACACCTTTCTGCTGCCCTTTTCGTCCGTCGTGTTGGTCTCTGAGTTCTGCTAAAAGAGTCCGATGACGTCCCTACCTTGAAAGGAAGAAAGGCCATGTCTCGTAAAAAATTTTTGACTGTCTTCGCCGGTCTCGCCGCCTTCTGCATCGGCGCCAATGCTGCGGAACTCAATGCCTACTCCGTTATGCCGGAGAAATACGCTTCGAGAATTTTCGCTGAGTTCACCAAAGACACAGGCATCAAAGTCAACTTCCTGCGCTTTTCCACCGGTGAAGCTCTGGCTCGTCTGACAGCAGAAAAAGGCAATCCGCAAGTTGATGTGATGCTTGGAGGTCCGGCCGACATGTATGCAGCAGCCAGCAAGGACGGCATCTTTGAGTCTTACCGTCCGGCCGGCTCCGACGCCATCGACGCTTCAATGCGTGACCCAAACAATCAGTGGACTGGCATCGGCGTCATCCCTCTTTGCTTCCTTACCAATACAAAATTTCTGAAGAAAAACAATATGCAGGCCCCGACAAAATGGGCAGACCTGCTCGATCCCCGTTATAAGAAAAACCTTCAGATGGCTGATGCTCGAACTTCAGGCACAGCAACTGAACGTATTTTCTCGCTCGTCAAAATCATGGGTGAAGACGAAGCTTTCAAGTATCAGAAAAAGCTAAACGCCAACATTCAGATGTATACCAAGAGCGGCGCTGGCGGAGCCATGCCGATTGCGACCGGACAATGCGCTTCGGGCATTTTCTATATTGTTGACGCCTTGGATATCCAGCAACAGGGCTACCCGGTTGTCATAACGTACCCCGAAGATGGCGTCAGCTATGGAATTGAAGCCACCGGAGTCATCAAAGGCGGTAAGAACAACGCTGAAGCCAAGAAGTTCGTTGACTGGGCAACATCCAAGAAGTTCGCTGAATTCATCGTTGCCAACAAGATCAACTATGTTCCGACTCGCAACGACGTCAAAACGGATAATCCGATTTTGGATCTGAGCAAAATCAAAATGGTTCCGATTGATGTAACTTGGAAAGGTGAAAAGCGCAAGGAATATACACAGCGCTGGATCAACGAAGTCATCAAATAAATCGTTGTTCGTTTAAACGCGTCGGAAGGTTGCTTAGATCGCCTTCCGACGCATCGAGCGAATCTTCATTATCGCGCTAAGACAACGACCGGTTGGTTCGTTTCTTTGCATCTTCTTTTCTGTTCGCCATGACTATCACTTCCGGCGCATCCGGACGCGATGCTACAACACGGCTGACCGTCGCAGTCCTGTGGCTTCTGATCGGCGTCTTCGTGCTTTATCCGCTCTGCAGACTTCTTGCAATGACCTTCTGGGGCGAGAGCGGTTTTACGCTTGAAAACCTCAAGCCTTTCATTTCCAGTTGGTACGATCAGCAGGCTGCCGTCAACAGTATCATTCTCGGCTTTTCCGTTGGCATCGCCGGCACGGTTCTGGGCTTTATTTTTGCTTTTGCCGTAACGCGCCTGAACATGCCGACCTGGTTGAAAATGATCGTAGGCGGCATTACGATTCTGCCGCTGATCTCGCCGCCCTTTACAAGCAGCATCGCACTTACGCTGTTGCTTGGCCCCAACGGCATAATCCTGACGCTTTTCGGCATTGAGGATTTCAACTTCTACGGCTTCTGGGGCACATTCATTTCGGAAACGCTTACATTTTTTCCTGTGGCGTTCATGACGCTGTCGACCATTCTTTCGCGTATTGATCCGAATCTGGAAGACGCAGCTTATTCGCTGGGAGCCTCTAGCTTGACTGTATTCCGAACGGTCACCATGCCTTTAGCCGTGCCCGGCATCGCCAACGCATTTTTGCTTGTGTTTTCATGCTCGTTAGCCGATTTCGCCACTCCTCAGGTTCTGGGCGGTCACTCATTTCCGGTGCTTCCTACGCAGGCCTATCTGCAAATTACCGGCATGTATGACTTCAAGGGCGGCGCAGCCCTTTCCTTCATGCTTTTAATTCCCGCTCTGGCTGTCTATCTGCTTCAGCACTATTGGGTCAGCCGCAAGAGTTTTGTCACCGTAAGCGGAAAAGCCGGAGGAAGAAGCAGCATTCACGGCCCTGGCTTGCTGCTCACCACTGTCATGGGTGCAGTTATTCTGTGCGTCATCGCGCTGATCGTGGCTATTTACTCCGTCATTGTGTTGGGAAGCATCGTCAAGGTCTGGGGCGTTGACAATTCGCTGACATTGGCCAATTACGAATATGTCATGACACACGGCATGAAAGCCATCAAAGACACACTCCTCATTGCTTGTATCGGCACTCCGTTGGGTGGTTTGTTAGCTGTTTTGGTTGGCTATGTCACAGCCAGACTCAAAGTAAAAGGACACAAAACGCTCGAAACCGCCTCCCTGCTCAACTACACGTTGCCAGGTACCGTGGTCGGTATCGCCTACATCATTGCTTTCAACGATAAGCCCATTCTGCTCACCGGAACCATCTACATTCTGATTGCTGCCTATGTCTTCCGTTATTCCTCGGCAGGGATTCGAAATGTCATTGCCGCACTGTCGCAGATTGACCCTTCAATCGAGGAAGCCAGTCGAAGTCTCGGAGCCTCGTCCTTGAAGACTTTCACCTCCATAACAATTCCGTTGGTTCTGCCTGCGGTCTTGGCCGGCATGAAGTACCTCTTCATTCACTCAATGACGGCCATCAGTGCCACGATCTTTCTGGTCTCGGTCCATTGGACGCTTATCACGACCCGCATCTTGGAATGCATGACGGAACTGCAGTTTGCCCAAGCCTGTGCTTTTTCCGTCGTTCTCATTCTTCTCGTTTTCCTTGCCTCGGGCGCAATGACGCTCTTGGCTCGTATTCTGTGCCGCAACGGCGACACTATTGGAGCACACTAAATGTCTGTTTCACTCAGTCTTAAAAATATCTGCCGCCGTTTTATCAAGGACAATGAAGAATTCTTGGCGGTCAACGACGTCAATCTCGAAGTAAATGCCGGAGAATTTCTCACGTTCCTTGGCCCATCCGGGTGTGGCAAAACGACCACCTTGCGCATGATTGCAGGCTTTGAAACACCTAGTTCAGGAAAAATTCTCGTCGACGGCCTCGACATTACCAATCTGCCGGCCAACGAACGCGGTCTCGGCTTCGTCTTTCAAAACTACGCTCTTTTCCCGCATATGACGATTTTTGACAATGTCGCCTATGGTCTGAAAATTCGCGGGGAATCTGGCGAATCGATGGCTCATAAAGTTCGCGAGGCATTGTCAATGGTAGGGCTTACAAAAGCCGAACATCGCTACCCTAATCAACTCTCGGGCGGCGAACAGCAGCGAGTGGCTCTGGCTCGAGTGCTCGTACTGCGTCCCAAGCTGCTGCTTATGGATGAGCCTTTGTCAAATCTTGATGCCAAACTTAGATTGCATATGCGTACGGAAATTCGTCGCATTCAGCAAACATTGGGCATCACATGTCTGTATGTTACCCACGACCAAAAGGAAGCTCTGACAATGTCGGATCGCATCATGGTCATGCATGGCGGAAAAATCGAGCAAATCGGCACTCCGATGCAAATCTATGAGGATCCTGCAACAGCGTTCGTCGCAGACTTCATTGGACAGGCCAACTTAATTGCCGGCAGATTGGAATCGGTTGCCGACGACGGCTTTGGGATTTTGTCCGTCAGCGGTCAGACGCTGCGCGCCCGACTGGGCAAACAAAATCCTCCGGCTGTCGGACAGGCCGCATATCTGGTCGTACGCCCTGAAAATCTGCACCTTAACGCCGGCTCAGAAAGCTTTAAAGTCAAGATCATCAATCGCTTGTTCGAAGGCGATCGCATTGATTATCAAGTGGAGATTCCAGGATCGAATCAACCCAAGCCCTACAGCATGTCAGTTCCATTTTTACCAGGAACCACACTCATTGATGTCGGCACTGAAGTGATGGCAACCTTTGCGCCCCAAGCCGGAGTCATCATCAGACAATAGTTTCATACGGTCCCAAAGGAAACGCGCTTTAGCGCGTTTCCTTTTAAGTCCTGAAACAAGACGACTTACGGCCTACGCGGTGGCCGAAGCAAAAATTTTGGCTCGAATCCATTGCATTTCCGGGTCTGCATGCGTGATATCGTGCCAAATCATTTTCGGCTTATGCACAATCGATTGCGCCTGAGTCGGCAAAATTGACAAACCGCCCGAGAGCTCAAAGAGTCGAGCCGACTTGTCAGGCATAACCATCAGAAGATCCGTTCCATTCAAGGCCCTGACAAAAGCCAGAAAAAAGTAGGATCGAATCGCTGATTTCGCCGGAGCAAACTCCGGAAATACGACGCTGCGCAACAAAACGGAACCGTATCGACGAAAACTTAAAGCAACATCCACGAATCTGTACTTCAAAATTTCATCCGTGGAAACAGGTTCTGAAGTTTGTCTGTACGCTTTCAGCAACGGGTGATCAGGACAACACACAATGCAATAACGTTGTTCAGGCAAATCAAGCGTATGAAAATTTTCGCTCGGAGCCGATGACATTGGCGAAATGATTAAGTCCACTTCATTTTGCCGCAGCATATCGTATCGATTGCTGTCCAGAGGATGGACAGTAAGACAAAGATTGGGGGCCTGATCACAGATTTGCTCCAGCAAACTCGGGAAAATAGACACTGGAGCATTATCCACGCATCCGATGCGAACCTCTCGCTCAATTGCAGACGGATCAAATTGCCTGACCGCTTTTAGGTTGGAGTAACTTTGCATCAGCGTCAGTACATAAGGCAGTTCATCTCTGGCCTTTTGTGTCGGCAGCAATCCTTGTCGACAACGCACGAACAACTCGTCTTCAAAAAAAACTCTCAAATCCGACAACAAACGACTCGCTGTTGAGACGGGGATACTCAGATTCGCCGCAGATTGACTCAGACTTTGCGTCTGCATTAGATGCACAAACAGTTTGAATGCCTCAACCGAAGGATAATTTTTCATTTTTCGGAAATTACCTTTCTCAAAACACAGCTAACAACCACTGAAAATTCCAATTGGCGAGAGTTTTCCCTAATTCTAAACTGCACTTCATGAAATGAAACGGGGTACCAACCCTACTCCGAATCAAAATTTCTCAATCAAACCGAAGGATGATTTTCATGATTTGCAAAATGAGAAAAGTGGTGTCGGCGTGCATGATTGCAGCTCTGTCGATGGGTATCAGCAGCGCAGTCATGGCCGCTGGCGGTTCTTCCGGCCCTGCCGTTAAATACGAAAAACAGGGACAAATCGGTGAAGTGATCACAAATCCGTACCGTATCGCTCCGCTGACCGCCATCATTCGCAGCGGCGGCTATAAGCTTGACAACGTGAAAGTTCGTATTGTTCCCAAAAAGAACGGTTCGGAGATTGCCTATAAAGTCGACAAATCCGAGGTTCTGACGCACGGCGGCATCCCTGTGTTCGGTCTGTATCCGGATTATGTCAACACGGTCGAAGTCAGTTACACCCGTATCGATCCTCGCGGAGCTAAAAAAGATATCAGCGAAAGCTACAAGATCTATGCTCCGCCTGTCTACACAGAAGGCAACGGTTCCGTCAGTCAGAAGAGCACGATGTTTGACACCAAAGTCGTGAAGATGAGCAAGGAATTCAAGGATCGTCTTTACCTTGTCAACAATCTGCTCGTTTCGCCTCCCAAAGGATCGCGTGTTGTTTGGAACAATCCCTCGGGCGGTGCGCTTGAATGGTGCTTCTATCCGCAAAATGCCATCATCGATGCCTCCGGTGCCGTGCGTTGGTATTTGCTTGCCGATCCCATCTACGACATGGGTAGCGTCTACAACGGCGGCGTAATGATGGGTTTCCAGCAGGGCAAAGACGGTGCGCTCACCTGGGGTTACGGTCAGCGTTACGTCAAGTACGACATCATGGGTCGTGAAATTTTCAACCGTCGATTGCCGGCTGGTTATGCTGATTTTTCGCACTCTTTTGACCAAGCCCAAAACGGCAACTACCTGCTTCGCGTTTCCAGCAATGACGTCAAGCGTGCCGACGGCCGCAACGTACGTACCGTTCGAGATGTAATCGTTGAAGTCTCCCCCGAAGGCAAGGTTGTTGATGAATGGCGCCTCTGGGAAATTCTTGATCCTTATCGTGACATTGTGATCAAGTCTCTTGACCAAGGCGCAGTTTGTTTGAATTTGGATGCCAGTGCCGCCGGCAAGACGCTTTCTTCCGAAGACCTGGCTGAAATGGATAAAACCGATAACTTCGGCGATATCACCGGCGTTGGAGTCGGCCGCAACTGGGCTCACGTCAACTCCGTCGACTATGACCCGACCGATGACTCCATCATTATCTCTTCGCGTCACCAGTCAGCCATCATCAAGATCGGCCGTGACAAAAAAGTGAAGTGGATTCTGGGCGCTCCCGATGGTTGGAAGGACGCTTGGGCCAAAAAGGTTCTCACGCCTGTTGACAAGAACGGCAAAAAGCTTCAGTGCGAAAACGGCAAGTGCGAGAACACCGATTTCGACTGGTCTTGGACGCAGCATACGGCCTTCCGTATCGATAGCAAATCCGACAAGCGCTACGTTTATGTAACATCGTTTGACAATGGCGATGGACGCGGATTCGAGCAGCCTGCTTTGGCTGATATGAAGTACAGCCGTGCCGTCGTCTACAAGGTTGACCAGCGGAAAGGCACTGTCGAACAAATCTGGGAATACGGCAAAGAACAAGGCCACGATTGGTACAGTCCTGTGACTTCACTGACCGAATACGAAGCCGACAAGAATTCCGTCATGGTCTACTCCGCAACGCCTCAAATGGAACTCATCGCCGGAAAAGCTGTTGGCGCACCTTCGCCTTATCTGCAGGAATTCAAGTGGGGTGCCAAGGAGCCCTCCGTTGAAATCCGCATCAACAGCTCCATGGGTTATCAAGCAATGCCGTTCCGTGTAGATCGGGCTTTTAGCCACAAGGATAAGTAATCAATCTGTTGATTTTTAATAACCGTCCGCACTCGGATTCTTCATAAAAAATCCAGTGCGGTTCGGCTCAATTTTTCAAAATTCTGGACGAATCAAATGAAACTTCTGAAAACTGCTGCTTGTGTATTCGGTCTTTGCTTAGCCGCTACTGCTGCCTTGGCCGCCACCGAAGGCACCGACTACGTCAAGCTCGAAAAACCCATGGTCAACGCCGAAGGCAAACTCACCAAGGTCTTCAGCTATGACTGCCCGTTCTGCTACAAGTATGACGTGGGCGTCGATCCGAA
>DXSO01000078.1:3745-7646 GCA_019410445.1 Sutterella sp. | reverse complement strand
GGAACGCCGAGATAACCGGCTGCGGCATAAAGACCAACAAGAATGACTGCGCCGGCGACGGGTTTGAAAACTTTGGATGCGGCCATGATGAATCCTTCAGCAAAGACAAGGAGGGGCGTCTGCCAAAGGGCAGAGTCCGCTCCTTGAAACTACTATAGAAGGATGTCGGTCGAATGGGGCCGAATTGGTATGGATTTTTGTAAATGGAATTAACGTTCGGCACACACGATCAGACGGGTGCTTTCGGGGGTGAATTCCGTAAAGCCCTGCCCGAAGAAGCGAACGTTCTTAAAGCCGGCGGTTTGGAGCATGGCACTGTACTCGTCGCAGGTGTAGACGCGCACGCTGGCTGAAACCGGACCGCGGAACTGGGTCGCCGGGAAAATGACGGTAGCTCGTCTGGTTTGCGAATCCCAGGTTTCACAAACTTGTTCTCCGGAGGCGATGATGCGTGTGGCTTCGCCTGTGAGCACGCGTGACGGATTGGCGACTTCAATCAAAAGACGGCCGCCAGGCACGAGACTATTGGCAAAGCGAGAAAGCAGATCGGTATTGGCTTCGTCGGAGAAGTAGCCGAAGGAGCTGGCCCAATTGACAATAAGGTCCATCTCGGTGGGGAAGGAAGCGGTGCGCATATCGTCGGTTTTGAATTCACCGCTTAATCCGGCACGCAAAAACTTATTTTTGGCCGCTGTAACGAAATGCGCATTGAAATCGATACCGCGCACGGTTGCGCCGAGACGAGCCAGAGGGAAGCTCAAGTCGGCTTTGCCGCAGGGACATTCAAAAACACGAACGCCGGGTTGGAGTTCAAGTTTTTCCCAAATGGCCATTGCGTCGGCGCGACTTGCGGCCGGATCACGAAGCCACTTTTCTTCGGGAACATGGCGAAACCACTCTGTAAGCGTATTGGACATCGAAAGGCTTCCTTATTTTTTCTCATAAAGCAGTACGAGGCGACTGCATCGGTCAATGAATTCTCAACCGTCCGATTTTAGCGCCGGGAATGTGCTTTACCGCGAAAGTAAGCACGGATATGTCAGCTTGTGAAGCATGAACGTTATGCCGCAGGCATTCCCAGCTAAGGGCATAATGCTGCAGTTGAAATTTTTGTCTCAAAAGACCGGTATTTATGGCTCTTGGTTTTTTATACGGCGTACTGGCCTGCATGATCTGGGGGTTCGTATACCTGGTGCCGGAAGTGCTGCCGGGATATCCGCCGGCGTTAATGGCTGCGGGACGCTTCGTAAGTTTTGGATTGGTGGCTCTGCCGCTGGCATGGATGGAGCGACGAGAGTTTGCGAGCTACACGCTTAAAGATTGGTTCATTGTTTCCAAGCTCGGCGTTATCGGCAATATCGTCTATTACTGGTGTCTGATTGAAGCGATTCAAAATGCCGGAGTTCCCGTGGCGGGAATGGCCATGTCGGCTGTTCCGGTTTTGGTGGCGGCTGTTTCCAATATCCGTGATCGGAAAAAGGGGACGGCACTGGCTTGGTCCCGTTTGATTCCGGGGCTGCTTTTGATTGTCTGTGGCTTTGCGTTGGCTAGTTTGAGCGAATTCGAAATGGTCGTGAAGGCTTCGTCTGACGGCGGCATTCGCTTCTGGTACGGCGTATTGATGGCAGTGGCCGCTTTGCTCATATGGACGTGGTACCCGATCTGTAACGCTGACTGGCTGCTTGCGCATTCCAATCGCTCTCCAAGAGCGTGGTCGACCGCACAGGGATTGGCCACTTTTCCGTTTGCGGTGATCATGTATCTGGTCTTTTGGAAGATGGAACCTGCAGGCACGCCGTTTTTCGGAGCAGATCCAATTTGGTTCATTGCCGTGATGGTGGTTACGGGACTGATGGGATCTTGGGTCGGCATCATTTTTTGGAATGCGATGAGTCAGCGGCTTCCAACAGCTTTGGCCGGGCAGATGATTGTATTTGAAACGATTTTTGCCGTACTCTATGCGCATGTCATGCGCTTGTCTTGGCCTCAGTGGAATATGACTGCCGGGATGGTGTTGCTGTTGGCTGGCGTGCTGCTGTCCTTGAAAGTCTTTCAATCCGCCAAAATTCACGCACGCAGGCGGACTCTGCAGCAATAACTCAGCAGGCGAAACGCTTTTCTTTTGTTTGAATATATGACCGAAATCAACCAGAAAAACGTTGAAGAATTTACTCATACGGTAGCCGTGATTGGTGCCGGAACCTGGGGTACCGTGCTGGCGCACATCATTGCACCGAGCGCTCGCGTTAATCTTTATTCCGCAACGGGAAAAAACATCAAAGCGCTCAGAGAGGATCGTCGGCATCCGAAATTGCCCGGATTTATTCTGGATGGTCGCGTCTGTGTCAAAAGTGAATTGGGCGACGATTTGAGCGCTGCATCGGTTGTCATTTTGGCGGTGGCATCACGTTACGTTCGTCAAACCGCTCGTCGTCTTGCCTCTTTTCTGAATAAAGAAACGGTGGTGTGCATTGCGGCAAAAGGACTTGAGGAAGGCAGTGCAAAAACGCTTTCGACAGTGGTTCGAGAAGAACTTCCTTGGGCCGATATTTGTGTTTTGAGCGGCGGCTCTCATGCCGAAGAAGTGGCCAATAATCTGCCGTTCGGGATTTGTCTGGCCGGAAGCAGGCGATCGCGCAGCGTGATCAGATCCGTTTTAAAAGAGGCTCGGGTTCGCATTGCCGAACAAGACGATGTGGAGTCGCTTGAGCGATTTGGGGCAGTTAAGAATCTGATAGCGATTGCGGCGGGTATTGCCGAGGGATTGGCGCTTGGCGACAATTTCCGGGCTTGTTTTCTGACGGATGCATTGAGCGAAGCTCGGCGTTTCGTCGGTGCCGATGCTCAGGAAGTATTGAATTACGGGGCATTGGGAGATTTGCTTGCCACTGCCTTGAGCGTACACAGCCGCAATTTCCGTTACGGGCGGTGGCTTGGGCAGGGGCTGTCGCCGGAAAAGGCGTTGGCTGAAGTCGATATGGTTGTCGAAGGACTCAATGTCGCTCGAGTGTTTGATCAATTTCCGAGAGACGATTGTCCGCTTCTGACACGAGCGGCACACATTGCCGTGCATCATGAAAACATCACGCGCGAGAGTTTTCTTACACGTCTTGGCTATTGATTTTTAATAGCAATTAAGTAAAATTGCGCCTTCCTCACGGTGTGGGCTCGACACCCGCACCGCATGTGTTTAACCGCCTCTATTTAGGTGAAAAGAATGTCTGAAATCAATAAGGCAGAAGTCATTGCCCAGTATGCCCGCGCCGAAGGCGACACGGGTTCTCCCGAAGTTCAGGTTGCACTCCTGACCGCTCGCATCAACTCCTTGACCGAGCACTTCAAGGAACACAAGAAGGATCACCACTCTCGCCGTGGCCTTCTGAAGATGGTGAGCCGCCGCCGCAAGCTGCTCGACTACCTCAAGGGTAAGGACGTGGCCGCCTATCGCAAGCTGATCGATTCGCTCAAGCTGCGTAAGTAAGAATCGCCGAATCCCACGGCCTGTTTGCTTTAGATGGCAAACAGGCCGTAAGCTTGTCTGAAGAAGACAAAACACAGTATTGATTAACCCGCTTTGCACCGATTGAAGGTTTTTCGGTTGACGGTAACGCGCGTTGCGACACAAGCTTCCGAAAGTCGATGGATTTAGGTCGGAATTTTGTGCCGCAGCGTGCCATCAAAGCACCAGCAAGAGCAAAACCCAACGGATGCAAAGCACTTGAAAACAAAGGAATACCCAAGTCATGAGTATGTTCAATAAGGTTTCCAAGAGCTTCATGTTCGGTCAGCACGAAGTGACGCTCACCACCGGTGAAATCGCTCGTCAGGCTTCCGGTGCCGTTGTCGTTGAAATGGGCGACACGGTTGTTCTGGCTACCGTTGTTGCCAAAAAGGAAGCCAA
>DXSO01000078.1:0-3735 GCA_019410445.1 Sutterella sp. | reverse complement strand
CTGACAGTCGACTACATCGAAAAGGCTTATGCTGCCGGCAAGTTCCCCGGCGGTTTCTTCAAGCGCGAAGGTCGCCCTTCCGAGCACGAAACCCTTACCAGCCGTCTGATCGACCGTCCGATTCGTCCGCTTTTCCCGGATGGATTCTTCAATGAAGTGCAGGTCATCGTCCATGTGCTTTCCGTGGATCCTGAAATCAATCCGGACATTGCTTCCATGATCGGCGCTTCTGCCGCATTGACGATTTCCGGCATTCCCTTCAAGGGCCCGATTGGTGCTTGCCGCGTGGGCTACATCAACGGCGGCTTTGTTTGCAATCCGACTGTCTCTCAGCTCAAGGATTCCCGTCTTGACCTCGTCGTGGCCGGTACCGAACGCGCTGTGCTGATGGTGGAATCCGAAGCCGACTGCCTGCCCGAACAGACGATGCTTGATGCCGTGATGTTCGGTCATCAGCAGATGCAGGTGGCCATCAATGCGATCCATGAGCTGACGGCTGAGGCCGGCAAGCCGGCCTGGGATTGGCAGCCTGCTCCGAAGAATGAGGCTTTGATTGCTCGTGTTGCCGAGATTGCACAAGCCGACATCGAAGAGGCTTATACGATCCGCTCCAAGCAGCAGCGTACTGAAAAGCTCCGTTCGATCTATGAAAAGGTCGAAGCAACGCTTACGGCCGATGCCGAAGCCGCCGGTACGGAAGTGGCCGATATGAATGAAGTGCACGGCATTCTCTTTGAGATGGAAGCTCACGTTGTGCGCTCGAACATTCTCGAAGGCAAGCCGCGTATCGATGGCCGCGATACCCGCACGGTTCGTCCGATCGAAATTCGTCAGTCGATTTTGCCGCGCACTCATGGTTCGGCTTTGTTTACCCGTGGCGAAACCCAGGCGCTTGTGCTTACCACGCTGGGTACCAAGCAGGATGAACAAATCATCGACAGCATCATGGGCGAAAGCCGCGATCGCTTCATCATGCACTACAACATGCCTCCGTTTGCAACCGGAGAAACCGGTCGCGTGGGCAGCCCCAAGCGCCGCGAAATCGGTCACGGCCGTCTTGCCAAGCGCGCCCTGAAGGCCGTCTTGCCGAGCGTTGAAGAATTCAACTACTCGATTCGCGTTGTTTCCGAAATCTGCGAATCGAACGGCTCTTCGTCGATGGCTTCCGTCTGCGGCGGCTGCTTGTCGATGCTTGACGCCGGCGTGCCGCTCAAGGACTACGTGGCTGGCGTGGCAATGGGCTTGATCAAGGAAGGCAACAAGTTTGCTGTGCTTACCGATATTCTCGGTGACGAGGATCACCTCGGCGACATGGACTTCAAGGTGGCCGGTACCGAGCACGGCGTGACTGCTTTGCAGATGGACATCAAGATTGAAGGCATTACCGCCGAAATCATGCAGGCTGCATTGGCTCAGGCTCACGAAGGCCGTATGCACATTCTCGGCAAGATGCACGAAATGGCTGGTGAAGGAGCCAAGGAATTGTCCGTGTGGGCTCCTCGCATGATCACGATCAAGATCAATCCGGAAAAGATCCGTGATGTGATCGGCAAGGGTGGTGCCACGATTCGCGGTCTGTGCGAAGAAACCGGCTGCCAGATCGATATTGAAGACGACGGCACCGTGACCATTGCATCCAATGACACGGAACGCGCCAATCTCGCCAAGAAGCGCATTGAGGACATTACGGCCGATGTTGAAGTCGGCAAGATCTACGAAGGTCCCGTGATCAAGATTCTGGATTTCGGTGCCATCGTCGGTTTGCTGCCCGGTAAGGATGGTCTGCTGCACATCAGCCAGATTGCTAATGAACGTGTCAATCAGGTTACCGACTATTTGCAGGAAGGCCAGACCGTGCGCATCAAGGTGATCGGTTTCGACGAAAAGAACCGTCCGCGTTTGTCCATGAAGGCTCTTCTTAACGAAGAATAATTGGCTTGACGGGCATCGAATTTTGACTGGATCGGAGTTTCCGGTTCAGTTGAAATTCCGAGCAGACACAACGAAAGCGGACCTTGAGCGGCCCGCTTTTCGACACATTGGAAAGTAATCGATGCAGATCGGTTAAAATCCAAGATTACCTTTCGATAGGTCGTTTGGAGAACGAAGCATGCGAAACAGACTTGTCGTTGCCAATTGGAAAATGAATGGATCGCTCCAGGCCAATGCTGCTTGGGTGAAAAGCTTTTTTTCGCTTGGCGATAACGGCTGTGAGACAGCGGTGTGCGCACCGCATGCCTATCTGCTTCAGATGGCGACCCTGTTGCAGGGCAGTGCCGTAGCACTTGGTGCCGAGGATGTCAGCGAATTTGCTGCTGGTGCCTATACCGGAGAGGTGAGTGCCGGAATGCTTGCCGATATTGGTTGCCGATATGTGATTGTGGGACATTCTGAACGTCGTTCGCTTTTTGGTGATACGGATGAAAGAGTGGCCCTCAAAACGAAGGCGGCTTTGGCGGCTGGTCTCAGTCCCATTGTCTGCGTAGGTGAAACGCTCGAGCAGCGCGAGTCAAGTCAGACGTTGCGGGTTGTGGCAGGGCAGATGGCTGCGGTAATTCGCGAAATCGGCGCTCAGGCGTTTGCTCGCTGCACGCTTGCCTATGAACCGGTTTGGGCGATCGGGACGGGGAAAAGTGCAACTCCGGAGATTGCGCAGCAGGTACATGCGGCGTTGCGTACGGAATTGTCGCTTCACTCTTCGGAGTTGGCTCAGAAAGTGCGAATCCTCTATGGCGGCAGCGTCAAGCCCGGCAATGCGGCAGCTTTGTTTGCCATGCCCGATATTGACGGCGGCCTTATCGGAGGCGCAGCACTCAAGGCGGAAGATTTTCACGCGATCTGCACAGCTAGCTAAGGTTGGCGGCGGATTGAAAAAGATTTTTAACAACCAATCAGATCCATCACGGAAAACAAACAACTATGCAGATGTTGATGAGTATTGCGATCGTTGTGCAGATTATTGCCGCGATTGCCGTCATTATTCTGGTGCTCCTGCAGCACGGCAAGGGTGCTGACCTCGGTGCAGCTTTCGGATCCGGTGCATCCGGCTCTCTGTTCGGCGCAACCGGTTCGGCCAATTTCCTTTCTCGTTCGACGGCTATTGCTGCGACGATCTTTTTCTGCGCAACCATCGCCATTACGCTTGGTTCGGGTGCTTTCAATAAGCAGAGCCAGCAGCGTCAGGGCGGTGTTCTCGGCACCGTTTCAAGCGAACAGACCACGACGGCTCCTGCATCTGCAGGTGCGGACGTTCCTGCTGCTAAGGACGACTTGCAATCCAACCAGATTCCGCGTTAATATTCGCGGCCTCGCATCAGGTGCCGGAAATGTCCTGTTGCGAGGATGATGTTTTCGGAGAGTTTTGGCTTTCCGAAATCAAGCGGTCGTGGCGAAATTGGTAGACGCGCAGCCTTGAGGTGGCTGTGGCGAGAGTCATGAGAGTTCGAGTCTCTCCGACCGCACCAAGCGCTGGGGTATCGCCAAGTCCGGTTAAGGCAGCGGATTCTGAATCCGCCATTCGTAGGTTCGAATCCTACTACCCCTGCCAAAGGCGCTGAAAAGTCCGGTTTCTGAAAAAATTTCAGAAAAAATCAAAAAAGGCTTGCAAAGTTCGAAAGCCTATGTATAATTTCGAACTCTCAGCAGGACGCAAGTCGAGCTGAGCACTAAAAATCTGAATTGCGGTCGTGGCGAAATTGGTAGACGCGCAGCCTTGAGGTGGCTGTGGCGAGAGTC
>DXSO01000077.1:4742-7908 GCA_019410445.1 Sutterella sp. | reverse complement strand
GACCGAAGGATTTGCCCATGAGCGAAGCCGAATTCCTGGACGCTTTGGATCCCCGCAAGATCATCGCCAATCGTAAAACCCAGGGCAGCGCAGCTCCGGCTCAGGTCGAAGCGATGATTGCCGGTTTTGCCGAAGCTTTGAAACAAGAACAGACCAAGACGAACGCGCTTCGTTGCAAGGTCGAAGAGGCGATCGGCGCCATGCAGGCCGAATTCGCCAAATACCTCTGAATTAATACCCACTAAGGAGATCTCACAATGACTGCGGTATTACCTTTGATTGCCGTTATCGTGACGGCGATCGCCGGTTGGGCGCTTATCAAGCGTTACCAGACTCATATGGTGCTGCTGTTTGCCGGCCTGGCCATTTTGATTTGCGTGGCGCTTGCCGGCGTCGGCTTTTTGCCCAAGGGCGTAAAACCCTCTGGATTCTGGCTGTTTGATATTTTTGCAACGCTCAAGTCGATTGCAACCAAACAAAGCGCGGGCATCGGTTTTCTGATCATGACCGCCGGCGGTTTCGCCGCCTACATGGACCGCATCGGTGCCGCCAAGGCGCTCGTTGACGTGGCCGTCAAGCCCCTGGCCGCACTCAAGGCTCCGTACCTTGTGCTTGCCGTGGGCTATATCATCGGTCAGCTGCTTGTGATCGTGATTCCGTCCGCCGCCGGTCTTGCCATGCTGCTTTTGGTTGCCTTGTTCCCGATTCTCAAGGCTGTGGGCGTATCGGCCGCTGCCGCCGCCGCCGTGATCGGCACCTCCGCCGGTATGACCTTTGCTCCGACGGCCGGCACCGCCAGCCTTGCCGCCAAGGTGGCCGGACTCGATCCGATCATCTACCTCGTGCAGTATCAGATGCCGATCGCCATTCCGACCCTCATCGTGGCAGCCATCGCGCACTACTTCATTCAGCGCTACTACGACAAGAAGGGCGACGATCAGATTGCCGAAGTCGTTGATGTGAAGAAGGCCGACGTGCCGACCGTTCCCAAGTGGTACGCACTGTTCCCGGTTCTTCCGATTGCCTTGCTGATCATCTTCTCCAAGCTGGTCGTTTCCTCGATCAAGCTCGATACGATCGCCTCGCTCTTCATGGTCTGGGTGTTCGTCGTGATTGTTGAAATCATCCGCCTGCGCGACGTCAAGAAGATCTTCAAGGACGCCATGGCCATGTTCCAGAGCATGGGCAAGATGTTTACGGGCATCGTGGCACTCATTATCTGCGCCGAATTCTTCGCAACCGGCCTCAAGAGCTCGGGTCTGATTGATGCGCTCATCAATTCGGCAAACGGCGTCGGTGCCGGCATGGGCATCATGACGGTGATTCTGACGGCCATCGTTTCGGTGGTGACGTTCCTGACCGGTTCGGGCGTGGGCGCCTATTCCTCCTTTGCTTCTCTGGCTCCCGATGTGGCGGCCGGTTTCGGCGGCTCCGTTGAAGCTTTGGTGACGCCGATGCAGTTTGCCAGCGGCATGATCCGCGCCATGAGTCCTGTTGCCGGCGTCATCATCGCTGTGGCAGGCGCTGCCGGTGTTTCGCCGATGGCCATCGTACGCCGTACGTGGATTCCGATGACTCTCGGCATGATCACGACGCTGATCTGCAACCAGATCTTCTTCGGCTGATCCTTTCAGTTGCCGATCCGCTTGAGCGGATGACAGAAAAGCCCGTGAGACGCTTCGTCTGACGGGCTTTTTGATTAGATGGTGATGGTCAGGGGTCAGAGGCCAAGAATCGTACGAGCCGAGTCGGCGTCGTGATCGATCGCGGCCTTGAGTTCTGCTAGTCCGGAGAACTTTTGCTCGTCGCGCAGTTTCTGAACGAATTCAACGCGAATGATGCGACCGTAGGCGTTGCCCGAATAATTGAAGACATATGTCTCCAAAAGCCAGCGTTTGTCCGTTGCCACCGTCGGCTTGAACCCAAGGCTGGCAACGCCGCCGAAGACGGTGTCTGCGTCAAGACCGGTGACCTTCACGGCGAACACGCCGTGGAGCGCACATACGGATTTTGAACCGGCGGGCAGCATGGCCACGTTGAGCGTGGGAAAGCCCAAAGTTCGACCGAGCCGAGCGCCGTGAATGACGCGTCCGGTCACGCAGTAGGGGCGGCCGAGCAAGCTTTCGACTTCCCGAAGTTCGCCCGCGGCCATGGCTTCGCGGATGCGGGTGCTTGAAACTTTGTCTTCGTCGTGACAAACAAGCGGTGTGGCGACGGCCTCAAAGCCGTACCGACGGCCGAGTTCCTGCAAAAGAGCAAAGTCGCCCGTGTTGCCTGCACCGAAATGAAAGTTTGTTCCGACCGTCACCCAACGGCAGTCCAGCCCATCGACCAGAACCTTCTTGGCAAAAGCTTCGGGAGAGAGCGCGGCAAAGCGTCGATTAAAAGGCAGAATAAAGACGCTGTCGATTCCGCATGACTTGAAAACTGAAAGTTTGTCACGCAGCGTGCAGATGCGCGCGTGCGGCTCTTTGCCGAAAAGCTCTCTGGGGTGCGGCTCGAATGTGACGACTGCAGCTGCCAGATTACGGGCATGCGCCTGTTGAGTCAGTGCCTGCAAAAGAGCCTGATGACCGCGGTGAACGCCGTCGAAATTGCCTATGACGGCGGCGCAGGCACGTTTGTGTTCGGGACTGGGAAGACCGCGGATAATCTGCATGGAGCTGAGTCGATAAAAAGGGATTTCTAAAATGTCGGAATCAATAATCCATGGACGAAGGCTCGCCTGCCATGGGGCACAAATTATAAGCAAGCGGACAAAAAGCGGCCTGAGCGTGCGACAAGCAGGGCAATTGCGCTTTTTAAACGCTGACCGGGGTCTGTCTCGAGTACAATTGCCGTGCTTTCACGCAGGGCGTGCAAATAGTCATCCGCTGCACGCATCTGTCGAATCGAGAACTTCCTTTTTTACTCCGCCGCTTGTGTCGAGTGATCGGCACGCGAGGGCTTTTAGCATCATGAAAAATATTGTCGTTTTGATTTCGGGCCGCGGCTCGAATTTTGTAGCGATCGCACAGGCCTGCGAACGCGAAAACTGGGCAGCCGAAGGCATTCGTATTTCGCTTGTGCTTTCCAATCGCCCGCAGGCCGCAGGTTTGGATCGTGCCAAGGAAATGGGAATTGAAACGGCTGTCGTCGATCACAAAGCCTTTGAAACGCGTGAGGA
>DXSO01000077.1:0-4732 GCA_019410445.1 Sutterella sp. | reverse complement strand
AGGTGATCGACAAACACAAGCCGGACGTGGTTGTGCTCGCAGGCTTCATGCGCGTTCTCACCAACGTGTTCGTCGATCACTATGCAGGCAGAATCGTCAATATTCATCCGGCGCTGCTGCCGCTCTTTAAAGGACTCGATACCCACAACCGAGCGCTGCAGGCCGGCGTGCGCGTTCACGGCTGCACGGTGCACTTCGTGAGTTCCGAACTCGACGGCGGCGCGATCATCGGTCAGGCCGTCGTTCCGGTGCTTGCAACCGATGACGCCGATACGCTTGCGCATCGCGGACTGCGTCTTGAGCACATCCTTTATCCGCGTGCCGTCAAGGCCGTGGCTTCCGGCAAAGTCAAGCTTGTGGACGGACGCTGCGTTACGGATGACGAAACCGCCAAAAGTCTCGCTGTTTTCGACTGCTGCGCCTAATAGAGTAGAGAGATATGGAACAGAAAACCAAAAAAATGCCGTTTGCTCCGGTCAAGCTTCGTCGTGAAAAGACCGAACGCAAGCTTACGGAACGTCAGCGCGCCGCGCAGAAGCGTCAGGCCGAACAAAATCGAGCCAATGCGCCGCACAAGGGGGCGCCTGCGCAGGTTCGTCAGCAAAAGCTCAATCCGAACAAGGTGCGCATCACCAATCTGATTGCCTCCGAGCTCACCCGTGCCTTTGCCGTCATTCTGAAGCTTGACGGACCGGCCGATACGCTCATGAAGGCGTTCTTCAAGTCCAATCCCAAGCTCGGAAGCCGCGACCGCACCATTTTGGCCGAGGCTATTTTCTATGCGCTTCGCCGCTACTCCGAAATTGCCTGGCGCATGAAGCCCGTCAGGCCCGAAAAGGCTCCGAAAGTGGCGGCTCTGCTCACGCTTGCCATGCAGTACGGGGTCGACAGCCTCGGAGACGCCGTACTCGGTTCCGAAAAAGGCCCTGTAACCAACATGCTCGGCCTGAAGCTTGAAAAGGCTCCGCCGGAAGTGCGCGCCGAAATGCCGTTCTGGCTCTATGAACTTGAAAGCAAGCAGTACGGCGAAGCCGCACCGAAGCTTTTTGAAGCCTCGCTGCAGAGCGCTCCGCTTGATTTGCGCGTCAATACGCTCAAGGCCAAACGTGAGGACGTCATCGCCGAGTTGGCCGAATTCAAGGTCACTGCCGAACCCATGCAGTTTTCTCCGGACGGCATTCGCTTGACCGACAAACCCGGTCTGATCCGCTGGCCGGTCTACCAGGAGGGGCGAATCGACATTCAGGACGAAGGCAGTCAGCTCATTGCTCGTCTGGTGGGCGTCAAGCGCGGTGAAATGGTTTGCGACTTCTGTGCCGGAGCCGGCGGCAAAACGCTTGCCTTGGGCGCTCTGATGAAGTCGACCGGACGTTTGTATGCCTTTGACATCAATGAAAAACGTCTGCAGGGGCTGACGCCGCGTATGCGCAGAGCCGGTCTGTCCAATGTGCATCCTGTTGCCATCCGCGATGAAAAGGACAACCGCATCAAACGACTTCGCGGAAAATTTGACCGCGTTCTCGTGGATGCTCCGTGTACGGGCACCGGTACGCTGCGCCGCAATCCGGATTTGAAGTGGCGCTTGACGCCGCAGGAACTTGACCGCATCAATGCGGTTCAAAAGAGCGTGCTTGAAGAAGCAGCAAAACTTCTCAAGCCCGAAGGCCGCATTGTGTACGCCACCTGCTCCGTGCTTGAACGCGAAAATCAGGAAGTGGTCAACGCATTCCTTCAGGCTCACCCCGAGTTTGAATTGCTCAACGCCACGGATGTTCTTGCAAAGCAGGGTGTGACGCTTCCCGAGTTCCAGAAGGAGGAATTCGGTGACTTCTTTGTAATGCTGCCGCATCGTCACCATACCGACGGCTTCTTTGCCGCGGTGCTGCAAAAGAAGAAGACGGCCTAAACAGGAAATCGGTCTGCATTTGTGCGAGCCTTGCCGAATGATTTCGACAAGGCTCAATTTTTTCGCTCTGAAAATTCAAAATTTTGATCCTGTGCCTGAATTGATCCGTCATTGGGCCTTGTTGCGGAAATTGACTCATTGATCTTTTGTCAAAAAAACGAGCGTTTTCTTGTATGAATACTTTTTTAAATAAGAAGATGTTGTGCTTTACCGAGAGAAAAAGATCAAATAATTGCCGATTTTTTATTGGCTCATAAGATCTGAAACTCTACTTGTGATCTGAATCATTAATTGCCGAAGTTCTTGATTTTTAATCTAAATTAAGGCCTCCTCATTTTTATAATGAGTATCAATGATTGATTCTCATTGGGTTGTAGAGGCACTTATGATAGGAACCGAATATTTTCTTCAGCTCTGTCCGACACCGGTATGGCGCATCCGCAATCAGTACAGGCATTACGAAAGAAAGCACTTGCCGATTTCTCTGCAATTTCTGATCGACAACGGCATTGATTCCAAGCGGGTCGAGCCGTTGATTGAAATGGCAAATCACGATCGAGTGACGGAAATGATGCTCGTCTCGGTGATCATGCTCCGCCTTTTTGCCGGTGAATCCCTGCACGCGCGCACCGGTATTGATGCTTGGCTTCGCCGCAAGGGAGGTTGTCCGAAGGCAATCGAGGAGGCGGCCGACCATTTCGCACAGGAACTTTTAAACGAGGAAGCGTGCCCGGATCCGGAATTACGCGTCAAAGAGCGTGTGATTCGCGAGCAGGAACGAATGGTCTGCGCACAAAGTCTTCTCGCCTCGGTCAATGACGGAGAAATGGGTATCTGCAAAAAATGCGTCTGACATTGCCGATGACGCAAATTCCCCATGCTAGAGCATGGGGAAGATGTGGCATCAGCGATTGTTCAGCGATTTTCTCGGCGGCAGACCAAAAGTGCGTTTGTACTCTCGGCTGAACTGGTTCGGACTGGTATAGCCGACCTCATAAGCGGCCTGACTAGCGCTATAACCCCGCGCCGCCATCAAATGCTGCGCAAGAAACAGACACTGGCGCTTGTAGTACTGCAAAGGCGTCATCTTCGTGACGGTCTGAAAGTGCCTGTAAAAAGTCGAGCGCGTCATATTGCACATCTGTGCCAACGCTTCAATATCAAGGGGCTTGCCGGTATTCTGCCGAATCCATTGAATTGCGCGGTTAATGCGGTTGGCGGGTGTGTTTTGGCTGAAGAACTGACTGAGCGCCGCACCGTGAGGACTCATCAGCAAAATGTACGTGAGCTCCCGCTCGATGATCGGGCCTCGAGAAGGGATTTGCTCCGGATTGTGAAAAACCAGGCGCACAAGACGCTCAAAAGCTTCCACGATGTCGATCGTTGCGGGCATGGCGGTAAAGGCATGCACGGTTCGTCCGACGACGGCATTTTTGTGTCGAGCGCTGATTTCCGGACAGGTCGCAAGCAAGTCGGTCAAAAGCTGCGTATCGAGCTCTATGGACAACGAAACAAAAGGCTTGGCGTTGGCCGCACAGGTTACTTCATAGCTTGCGGGCGCATCGGCTGCCGTCGTGCAGCTTGTGCCCTTGCCGTATTCAATATTCTGACCGTCGGTTGTGCTGCGTTTGCTGCCCTGCAGAATCAATCCGGTCGAAAGGGTGTAGAACGTATTGACATTGCTGACCGGTTCGGGCTCGACGTGAAAATGAAGCCGCGGCATTGATGCGGGGGAAAACAGCGTATTGCCGGTTTCGCGCCATTGAGTAAGTGCAATGTCCTTAAGAACATCGAGTCTCGCCCGCAAATCCTCAGACAGTTTCACTTCGTTCACAATGTATTCCTTGTCATTCTGCGCCGAGTTCACTTTATCCGTGCACTCGCCGTGACAGTGTGTCAACCAAAAAGAATTCAGATCCGTTCTCGACATTTTCTCAAAATACGTTTTCGCTGTCAGACTTTTTATGTTGGATTGCCGAATTCGTTTCAGCGGGATGATACGGCTTTTTCAACGACTGCAAGAGCATTGAGTGTTCTCGGGTAGCCGACCAAGGGAACCAGCTGCAGGGTTGCGGCAATCAAGATCTCTTCGGTATTGCCCATTTTCAGGTTGGCCGAAGCGTGCGCTGCCATTTGAGCGGTCGTATCGCCCTGTGCGGCGAGATAACAGAAGGTCACGAGTTCTCGCTGCTGCAGCGTCAGTCCGCCGCGTACGTAATAGTCGCCGAAACAGTTGGCAGAAAGCCAGCGACGGACCGCAACGGTCTTTTCGGGGCCCGAAGAAGAAAAGCCCTTCATCGAGGGGCCGAAGATGGCAACCTGAGCGGCTTCGCCTTTCACGACACGTTCAACATCGGGCTGTTCGGTCGTATCGGGCAGCGGCAGCGCGACGCCGCGCTCCTGAAGTACGCGATTGAAAATACAAAAGAATCCGCGGACTCGTCCAAGACCCAGGTAAGCGGTGGCCTGATAGAGTATTTCGCGAGCCTGAATGGGTGTGACGCCGGCATCGAGCGCCTGGGAAAGACGCACTTCAAACTCTTCCTTGCCGCCGCACCCCAAAAGGGCGGCCAGAATCACGAAGTGGCGCCGTTCAGTACCGAGAACGGGCTCGACGAGCGCTTGTACCTCTTTTTCATCAAAGAATCGGAAAAATTGAGCAAAAACAGGATCCGTCTGCGACAGATCCGTTTTGAGAGAGGCAGCCTCGGCGTTCTTGCTCGATAAAAAAACACTGCCTGCGGCAAAACCGGCTGAACTGCTCAATAAATCACGACGGGTAAAGGATTTTTCAGACATTCCACACTCCGGTATTAAAAACTAGCG
>DXSO01000076.1 GCA_019410445.1 Sutterella sp. | reverse complement strand
GGTCGATGTGTATGGAAAAGACGTCCACCAACTGAATGAAACGCCTTTTGAAGGGTCGAAAGGCAGCGAAGGCTGAGATAGAAAAAAGTACGACCCACGGCTACAAGAATCTTTTTCTGCATAGGGTCTCTCTCCATTGGAATTGCAAGATCGACCGCGATGGAGTCGCAGTCGATCCTACTATTTTGCGTGTGTACACACGGCGCCGCCATAGGGGAAAGAGCGCGTAGTGGTCGACCGAATTGTGTTTGTGCAACTCAGTCGGTCGTATATGAAGTACCGTTATTTGTAAAAAACGAAGAAAACAGCCAAAACCAAACAGATGAAAGCTGCCAAGTGGTTCCAGCCGAAATGGTTGTTGAATACAAGAACGGAAAAGACGGCAAAAACGGTCAGCGTGATGCACTCTTGAATGATTTTGAGCTGAACCAAGTTGAATGGACCTCCATTGCCGACAAAACCAATGCGGTTTGCGGGAACCATGAAGCTGTATTCAAGCAAAGCGATGCCCCAGGAAAAAAGCACGACAGTGTAAATGGGCCAGGCGCTGAAGTTGATGACCTTTAGTGTTTGCATTTTGAGGTGAAGATACCAGGCACAGGTCATGAAAATGTTGGACACAAAGAGAAGTCCGACGGCAAGTAAGCCTTTGCTTAGCATGGAAAAACTCGGTGATAAACAGATAGGTGAAAGGAAAATAGGGCGGGAAAAATTCCACGGCAGGCCGATTCTAGGCTCAAAGAGGCAACGCTGCTAGAGCAGTTGATACTGCAGATAAGGTCGCAGGCTACCTCTAAGAGGTGTTTCGACGTTGTCAAACGCAAAGAGTCCGTTGTTATTCGTTTTCAGAGTCACTTTTGTTGTAAATTGAGCCAAATAACTATGAATGTGCCGTACAGCGGTCAGCTATGTCAGGGATGTAGATGCAATGTCAGGATCAAGCATTGGAAAACTTTTTGTTGTTACGAATTTTGGTGAAAGTCATGGGCCAGCTATTGGGTGCGTCATTGACGGCTGTCCTGCCGGCTTGCCGTTGACGGAAGCCGATATTCAGGTTGATTTGGATCGCAGACGCCCTGGTCAAAGTAAGTTTGTGACGCAACGCAATGAAGCAGATGCTGTTCAAATACTTTCAGGGGTGTATGAAGGAGTGACAACGGGAACGCCGATTGCTTTGCTGATTAAAAACACCGATCAGAGAAGCAAAGACTACTCTCAAGTTGCTCGACAGTTTCGTCCTTCGCATGCCGATTGGAGCTACAGCAATAAGTACGGCGTGAGAGATCCTCGGGGCGGAGGCAGAAGTTCGGCTCGTTTGACGGCACCTACAGTGGCTGCCGGAGCTGTTGCTCGAAAGTGGCTCAAGCAAAATCTGGGGATGACAATTCGAGCTCGAATATCGGCCATTGGTTCATTGGAATTGCCACTTGAAAACTGGGAGGAGGTTAATCGGAATCCCTTTTTTGCAGCCAATGCAAGCAAGATTGACCAGGTACAGGAATATTTGCAGCAGTTTAGAAAGGAAGGAAACAGTATCGGAGCCAAGATTGAATTTGAGGTGACGGGAGTTCCTATCGGATTGGGGAATCCGATTTACGACAGACTGGATGCAAGACTGGCCTATGCCCTGATGGGGATCAATGCTGTCAAGGGTGTTGAGATTGGCAATGGCTTTGAAGCTTCGGTGCTAAGCGGAAGCGATGGCAACGACCAGATGACGAGCAAAGGCTTTCTAAGCAACAATGCCGGAGGAATTTTGGGGGGTATTTCAAGTGGAGCTCCAATTTGCGGCAGAGTTGCAGTTAAGGCGACACCTTCAATTTTGATTCCGCTTAAGAGTCTGGATACGGATGGTGAGGAGATTGAAGTGGTGACCAAAGGCAGACATGATCCGTGTGTTGGGATTCGAGCCGTACCGGTTGTAGAAGCTGTTCTTGCACTGACTTTGATTGATGCTGCTTTGGCTCAGCGAGCCCAATGCGGTAATTTTGGAGTCTCTGTGGATGAATGGTGGGATTGAACCCAAAAAAACTGTTTTAAGAAAAAGCCGTTTTTGGAGTTGATGCACGAAGAACGGCTTTTCTTTTGGAAGGGCTTGAGCAAAAGGAGGAAGATGCCGCTCATGAATAGGAAAAAGGAACAAAGGCAATGTGTGGCAGTAAATAAAAAGGGGAAGGCATTCTGCCATCCCCTTTTTGCATGCAGCTGATCAAATGGTGTTGTAAGGCTTAAGAAGCCGCAACGGCTGAAGCCTGAAGCTGCTGAGCTTGCCAACGATGGTAGCGGGCATTGTGAGTTGTAGGCAGAAGACTGCCGACAACCATGGCGCAACCAGCGGCGAGGAAGCCGCCCAGTACCGACGGGAAGACTTCACCGAGGGAAGTGCAGGTAAGCACCGTCCAGACTGCACCACCGACGAAAATGGACATCCAGGCGCCTTGAGTGGTTGCCCGTTTCCAGTAAAGCCCCATCACGAGCGGCCAGAAAGCTCCGACGACCGGGAACTGGTAGGCCATGGCGACCATATCGTAAATGGCGGTACCTTCAAACCACAGGCTGTACGTGAGCACGGCTACGGCGAAGACGACGAGCGTAGCACGCATATATCCAAGTTCGCGTCCTTCAATCTTGACGAAATTACGCAGCACGTTTTCCACAAAAGTGGTAGCCGGCGCAAGCATCGTAGCTGATGCCGTAGACATTACGGCACTGAGTACGGCACCGAAAAAGAGAACGCGAAGCCACCACGGCATGTAGTCGCGGATCAGCGTCGGCAAAAGACGCTGCGGATCCGTCGTCAGCAGAGCTTCCCCGACGCCGGGCATAGCCAACACGGCTGCGCAGACGATAAACATCGGCACGAATGCAAATACGATGTAGAGAATGCCGCCAAGGATAGGACCACGCACTGCGGTTTTGGCATCCTTTGCACTCATGACGCGTTGGAAAACGTCCTGCTGAGGAATGGAGCCGATCATCATCGTGATGGCTGCCGAGATCCAGAAAAGCCAACCGTTCCAACTCATTTCCGGCCACGGATTGAAGAGTTCGCGAGAGGAGGCAAATGTCACCACCTTGTCGAAGCCGCCGGCCATATCGCTTGCGCACACGGCAACAGCAAGCAAACCTGCCACGATGATGATCATCTGGAAGAAGTCGGTAACCGCAACAGACCACATGCCGCCGTAGACGGTGTAGAAAAGTACCACGAAGGTGCCGATGGTCATGCCCAGAGAAACACTGACCGCACCATCCGTCACGAGGTTAAGCACGAGTCCAAGCGCGGCAATTTGTGCGCCGACCCAGCCCAAATACGACAGGATGATGAAAAAAGCACAGGCAAGTTCAATTTTCTTGCCGTAGCGCTTACGGTAAAAGTCTCCGATGGTCAAAAGATCCATCTTGTAGAGCTTGCGGGCAAAGAACATGCCCACAAGAACGAGCGCCATTCCGGATCCGAACGGTTCTTCGATCACACCCGCAATGCCGCCTTCAATGAAGCGACCGGGAAGACCGAGCACGGTCTCACTGCCAAACCATGTGGCAAATGTAGCCGTGATCACCATAGCCAACGGAAGGGAACGCCCTGCCAATGCATAATCGGCGGTATTGCGTACGCGGCGAGCCGCCCACAACCCGATTCCGATCGAAACCAGCATGTACATGCAAACCAGTACGATCAGCTGCGTCATCGCACCTCTCCTTAAAAAGCGTAACGACGAAGGATTTGTGAAGTAGCTGCAACCATCCGCGGTTTGCGTTGCCAAAGTGTTTCGGCCGCTTCGTTTTTTGCAGTGCGCGCAGTATATGGATGCACACAGAAAAATGTGCCCTCATATACAAAAAAAATTTTCAAAAATCGGCCAAAGTTTCATCGAGATCAAACTTTGCTTTTTTTTGCCGTCTAAAACTAGTCAAAACCACTTAAGTAAACATAACAGAGTGTTGTAAAAAAGTCCCACGCCAAAAGGCCTAGTTCTCTGAAAGATCGAGAAAAAAATCTCCTTTTGATCTTGAACTTTTTTCTAAGCTGACTGTTTTCGAGTAACGGCTTGGGTGACAGATAAAAAAATGCTCTCGGAAACGACTGTTTCCGAGAGCTGTCTTAATCCGTCGTACGGCGTTTAGGCTTTATATTTCGGATCAGTTTCAACCTGAGTAAGCGGCCCCTCGTCAACCATGGTGATGACGGGACGAGGACGACCTGCCACAGGTTTGGCTTCATACGAAAGCGGAGTGACCAGAGAGGCATCCGTTTCAACCTGCTCGAGACCTGCCTTTGCGAGATTCTCCGCAAGGCCATGAGCAATGTCGGCAACGACGACCGTTTCTGTTGCAGAGCTTTCGGGTAACACGACAGCTTCAGCTTTAACTTCCGTTTCGACTTCAGACTTCGAAATAGGCTGAGTCTGCGGCTGACTCTGAGTTTCCTGCTTCGATTGCTCAGAGGAAGCTTCTTCAGGAGCTTCAATCACAACTTCCTGAATCTGAGTTTGTACTTGCACCTGAGCATTTTCGGTTGTCGGAGAAGTCACTTCCGTCGTGTCTCCGGATACCTCAAGCAGAGATACCGTTTCGACGTTTTTCGTAGGACGGCGACGACGGCGGGGGCGACGACGGCGACTTTCACTTTCGATGACGGTCATTTCATCCGATTCCGGAGAGTCGGCTTTTTCTTCACGTTCAACGCGAAGAATATCTTCCTGCATCGCGAGCAAAACTTCCGGCACCGGAGGAACTTCAACGGCTACGGCACCTGCACGGAGTGCTTCGATTGAGTTTTCAATCGGTTCCGCATTCTCAGGACGAGACTGGCGGGGTTTGCGGGTGCGTCGGGTCTTTACCTCCTGCTCGGGTACGGGCGACTCTGTCGGAGTGCTCTGTGCAACGACTTCAGGTGCCGGGGTCTGAACCGGTTCGGAAGTTTCAACAGAGGGTTGTTCGAGTACTTGCTCGGATTTAGCCGTGATTTTCTCTTCGGAGACGACAACGCTTTCGGCAGCAGGTACGATGACCTGTTCCTGCGCATTGTCTGTGCGAACTTCCTGTGCAGGCGCTTCTTCGCGACGAGGGCGACGCATACGGCGTTGGCGGCGATCTTCCGCCTTGACTTCCTCGGCTACAGCGGAAACATTCGGCTCAGTCGTTTGTACTTCTTCGAGCAACTGCTGGCTCTTAATCTGCTCACGCTTGGCTCGGCGCTGTTCGCTGCGAGCCTTGGTACGTTCGCGGGGATCGCGCAAAGATTTCTCTTCACGAGCCTGACGCTCGCGATCCTTGAACTCCTTGAGTTCCTTGCCTTTGCCAGTGCGGCGAGGTTTGCGTTTGCGATCGGCAGACGCATCAACCTTGGTCTGAGTTTTTTGCTCGGATTTGGAGTCGCCGCCGCCGAATCCAAAGAAGGCCAGAATCTTGGAAAGCAGACTCTTTTGCGGTTTGGACTCTTGCGTTTTGGCAGCAGAACCCTGTTTGTGCTCTTCACGAGACGTGTGCGTCGGAGCAACATCGCGCGGTAACACGTTCTTGATGACAGGAACCTGTTTCGGTCGTTGCTGTTCCTCCTTCTCATGCATGGACTTCAGTGCATACGGATCGTCAGCAACCGGCGAGAGATCTTCGGCGCGCTTGTAACTGGCCAAATCGTCGTCAAGACGTTCGTCATCAAGGCGAAGGCGTTCAATGTGGTAATGCGGTGTCTCGAGCGAAATGTTGGGGATAAGTACCACAGGCACCTTGAAACGTTGTTCAATCTTGGCAATCTCGTCACGTTTCTCATTGAGCACATAAGTGGCAACATCAACCGGTACCTGAGCATGAAGAGCTCCAGTGCCTTCCTTGGAAGCTTCTTCCTGAAGAATGCGAAGAACCTGGATTGCGCAGCTTTCCGTATCGCGAATGACACCAACGCCGTTGCAGCGCGGGCAAGTGACGTGGTTTCCTTCGGAAAGAGACGGACGCAGACGTTGACGGGAAAGTTCCATCAGGCCGAAACGGCTGATGCGGCCGATCTGGACACGAGCGCGATCCGGACGGATGGCCTCTTTGAGGCGTTGCTCGATTTGACGCTGATTCTTGGGTTCGGCCATGTCGATGAAGTCAATGACAATGAGTCCGCCAAGATCGCGCAAACGCATCTGACGAGCTACTTCATCGGCAGCCTCAATATTGGTTCGTAAGGCCGTTTCTTCAATATCAGCACCGCGAGTGGCACGGGCCGAGTTTACATCGACAGCTACAAGAGCCTCGGTATGGTCGATTACGATGGCTCCGCCCGAAGGAAGCGGAACGGTGCGGGAATAGGCGGTCTCAATCTGATGCTCAATCTGGAAACGAGAAAAAAGCGGAGTTTCCTCACGATACCGTTTGACGCGGTTGACCATGTCGGGCATGACATGAGCCATGAATTGGCGGGCCTGATCGTAGATGTCATCCGTATCGACAAGGATTTCACCGATATCGGGCTGGAAATAGTCTCGAATGGCGCGGATGACGAGGTTGCTTTCTTCAACAATGAGGAAAGGAGCCGGATTGGCGCGGCGCAAGGGTTTACCGTCCCGTACGGGTTCGGTTGTGTAGTGGGTCACGGAGCGACCGCGGTCATTTTCCGTGTACTCGTACTGAGCGACGGCGGCTTCACTGATGGCACTCCAAAGCTTGAGCAGGTAATTGAGATCCCACTGAAGCTCTTCGACGGTGCGTCCGATGCCGGCAGTACGAGCGATTGTGCTCATACCGCTCGGAAGATCGAGCTGATCCATGGCCTCGCGCAATTCCTGACGTTCTTCGCCTTCAATACGGCGAGAAACACCGCCTCCGCGCGGGTTGTTGGGCATCAGGACGAGATAGCGGCCGGCCAGACTGATAAAAGTGGTCAGAGCCGCACCTTTGTTGCCGCGTTCTTCTTTTTCAACTTGAACAATAAGTTCCTGCCCCTCTGTGAGTGCTTCACGAATCGTGGCGGTACGCACGTCGACGCCTTCCTTGAAATAGGCGCGCGAGACTTCTTTGAAGGGGAGAAAACCGTGGCGTTCTTCACCGTAATTGATAAAACAAGCCTCAAGCGAAGGCTCGATACGGGTAATGATGCCCTTATAAATGTTGGATTTGCGCTGTTCTCGACCAGCAACTTCGATATCGATATCGATGAGTTTTTGGCCGTCGACGATCGCCACGCGGGTTTCTTCTGCGTGGGTCGCGTTAAATAGCATGCGTTTCAATTTTCACACTCCGTTGCTGACGGCTTCACTAACGCGGAAGTCCGTCGTGGCGGGCGCGTGCCGGCACGAAATTTTTCTGTATCCAAACAAAAAGGAGTGAAGTCGACGGAGGTTTCAGTCGCTTCGAACTTCTTTAATTCGCATGCAATAAGCGGGTACGATCCCGAGGAACGGGATCCAGACCGTGCGGCGGGCAAAAGAAGTGAAGACGCACGGATTGTGTCGGTTTGCTGACTTCATCAGCCAAACTCGATGGGGAGAGCACACGAGCGGACATGAACAACGCTTTCTTCGCTTCAGTTTTGACTTCAGCGACAGCTCGATCCCTCACAAAACCGGTTGGTCCTTTGTTGGTGCGGCGCGCAAACACGGCTTCGCATGCTCCGATAACGGGAGCAATCAGCGAAATTACCAATCGAACATAAAGCTCGCAGCGCACGACCCAAAAATCCTTACTTGTTTGAAGTCCAGTGAAAAACTTCTTGTGTCGGCAGTCGTCTCAATTGTGGACGTTTTCTGCCCTTGCTCCGAAAAGTCGACCTTGTTGCAGTTGCCTTTTTCAGGTTTTCAGGAGCTTGCCCCCGATTATTCGGTGGATCCTTCCCCAGGGTCTTTGCCTGATTTGGCTCGCAGGGGCGGGGCAGCTCAACTGAATCTGAGACAAAGGTCTGCGTTAACTCAGTCGTCGATTCGAAAGCGCTTAAAAAAAATCAGTACATCGTCACTCAAAATAT
>DXSO01000075.1:272-8073 GCA_019410445.1 Sutterella sp. | reverse complement strand
TGGCCAGACCGGTCAAACCGTTGATCTGAACAGCGCGACGCAAAGCAGCGCCATCAAACCAACCGCAACGACGAGGACGGCCGGTTACGGCACCGAATTCATTACCCTTGCGGCGCAGTTCTTCTCCAACCTCATCATTCAATTCCGTCGGGAACGGTCCCGAGCCCACACGCGTGCAATAGGCTTTGGTAATACCGAGCACGTAATTGAGACGATGCGGACCTACGCCAGCACCGGCACAGGCAGAACCGGCGACAACATTCGAAGAAGTTACGAAAGGATAGGTTCCGTGGTCAATATCCAGCATTGAACCCTGAGCACCTTCGAAAAGGAACTGCTTGCCGGCATCCATCTGCGCATTGAGCTCTGCGCTGATATCTGCAACGAGAGGACGCAAACGCTCGGCATAGCTAAGCGTCTTTGCAATCACCTCTTCAGGATCAAGCGGCTCAGCATTCAAATAGTTCTTCAGCGTGAAGTTGTGCAGTTCCATTACTGAACGAACGCGTTCGGCAAAGCGTTCCGGATCAAAAAGATCGGCAACACGAACGCAGCGACGAGCAATCTTATCTTCATAGGCAGGACCGATGCCTCGACCGGTCGTACCAATCTTCTTTGAGCCAAGAGCAGCCTCACGGGCATGATCCAACGCAACGTGATAAGGCATGATGAGCGGTGCGTTGCCCGAGACTCGAATACGCGGCTCGGCATCCACGCCATGCGTCTTCAACTCTTCAATCTCAGAGAAAAACGCTTCCGGAGAAAATACAACGCCGTTGCCGAGATAGCAGCGCGAAGTCGGATGCATGATGCCAGACGGAATCAGGCGAAGAATCGTCTTGGCACCGTTGATTACCAGTGTGTGACCTGCATTATGACCCCCATTGAAGCGCACCACGCCGTCAACACGTTCGGTCAGCCAATCAACGACCTTGCCCTTGCCTTCATCACCCCACTGGGCACCGATTACCACGACATTTTTAGACATTTGGACTCCTTCCTTCCGGAATTCAAAGAGCTTTTAGTTCAAAGCCCGAAGAGGTTCTAACTAATTCTTTCGTAATGACAAACTGCTCAAGCACGTCCTCATCGCGTTCACCAGGAAGCAAACGCACGACAATCTGACCGTCATCCCGCAGCTTTTCAACCTGCGCTTCAAGATCTCGTGCAAGCGGACCGCGAGCAACAATTGCTTCAGGACGATGCGACTGTGCTACCTGCAGCCCCGCCAACGCTCTCAGATAAACGGTAAATCCGCATGCAGGACGAGAACGGCCAAAAGCCAGACCGACACCATCATAGCGCCCGCCTCGCAAAACTGCCTGAGCATAATTCGGTATGTTGACCGAAAATGTGATACCCGTGAGGTACTGATAGCCGTGAACATCGCAAAAATCGATGCTCACTTCGTCAGCTCCGCAAATGGCAGCCAACTCCCGCACTTCACGCAAAGCGGCTTGAATTTCAGGCTTTTGCGGCAACTCACGCTCCAGAATATCCAACACGGACACATCCCCGAATGTGCGCAGCAAAAGCTGAAGAGCATCCTGAACTTCTTTATCGAAAGCTCCGCATGCTTGACGCAAAGCCACGGGATCTTTCATGCGAAGAGCACGCACCACGGCATGCACACTGTCTCCAGTGATCCGTTCTCCCAAAAGAGCACGAAGAATAGCCGTATGACCAATGTCGATATGAACGAAGTCGATACCAAGCTTTTTAAGGGTACGCACTGCTAGCAGCATAATTTCCGCATCAGCCTCGATGCCGCTTGCGCCAAACAGTTCCACACCTGCGACAACCGGTTCACGACTGGCAAGAGGATGCATCGGTCGGGCGTGCAGGCAGCTGCCGGCATAGCTAAGACGGCTAACCCCTTTGCGTCCAAGGATGTGCGCATCAATTCGTGCGCACTGCGGCGTCATGTCAGCTCGAATGCCAATGGTGCGCCCCGTCCCCGGATCCATGAATTTAAACGTTGAATTGTCAAGATCACTCCCGCTTCCTGTCAGAAGTGAACCCACGTATTCGACCATCGGCGGCTGTACCAGCTCGAATCCGTGTACCCTGAACAAATCCAGACACTTGCGGCGCAATGATTCGAGAACCCGTGCCTCACGCGGCAAAATATCCGCAAAGTGCTCAGGAATAAGCCAACTTGTCATTTCTCGTCAATTCCAATAAAGCATTATGAACCAGACGGCACTCAAACCTCCGACCACCAAAACGGCAGCGATGCGCACAATCATGCTCTCGGGCAAATCAAGCGCAGCTTGAATGGCCTGCTTCCACTTCCCCGGTGCCACCAGAGGCAGAATCCCCTCAAACACCGCCATGAAGCATAGCGCCAAAACAATGGTTTTCATGTCAGTCGTCCATGTGTCCGTTACTTGTCTTTAGAGTTTTTGAAATAATCAAAGAACTCGTTAGATCCATCCAGAACAATCATGTCGGAAGACTTACCGAAGGTCTGTTTATACGCTTCGATATTTCGGTAAAACTTCGCAAATTCAGGATCACGGCTAAATGCTTCAGCATAGGTCGCATTGGCCTGGGCATCGCCTTCACCCTTGATCTTCTGAGCTTCGCGATATGCGTCAGCCAAGATGACCTCCCGTTCACGGTCGGCCTGAGCTCTGATGCGTTCGGCTGCAGCAGCACCCTTGCTTCGCTCTTCGCTAGCCACGCGTTTGCGCTCTGCTTCCATGCGTCGGTAAACCGATTCGGAAATTTCCGGCGTGAAATCCACACGCTTGAGACGAACGTCCACAATATCAATACCGATATCCTGAACGCGCATCTGCAAGCCTTTCTGAATTTCATTCATCGCTTTTTCGCGCTCACGAGAAGTAATCTCATTGACGGTTCGGCGATTGACGGTTTGATTGAGCACGTCGCGCAAAAGAGCGGCAACACGATCCTCAGCCGCCCGTTCGTTTCCAATGAAGGAAACCCAATACTTGCGAGGATCAGCAATTCTCCAACGTACGAAGCTGTCAATCAACAAATTTTTCTTCTCGCTTGTCTGCACCAAATCCGCATTCGGAGCATCCAGCGTGAGGATACGCTTGTCGAGATAAACAATATTCTGCAGCGGGGCAGGCAATTTCACATACAGCCCCGGCTCGCTTTTGACGTCACGCAGTTCGCCCAGAGCGAATACCAACGCATACTCTCGTTCATCAACCGTATACAAACAAAGCTGGGCAGCACCAGCAGCTACAACAGCGGCAACGATGAGGGATGTCAGTTTTTTCATTTTTTACCTCTGCCCTCCAATCAACGCACACGATCGCGAATTAGGTTTCGCGCAGTATCCTGCTGCGGGGCGCTTTGAACAACGGGAGCGGCAACACTTGCGGCAGGATCCGTTGTTGTTGAATTGGACAGAACACGCGAAGGCGCAGCCGTCGCACTCTGCTCGAGAAGTTTGTCAAACGGCAGATAAAGCAGATTGCTTGCTCCCTGTGTTTCGACCAATACTTTCTTCGTATTACTGTATACGTCGCGCATCGCATCAATATAGATGCGATCGCGCGTCACCTGAGGAGCCTTCTCGTACTGTTCGAGCACCTTGCTGAAACGTTCGGCATCGCCGCGAGCCGTCTGCACGACGCGAGCCTTATAAGCTTCGGCTTCCTGAACGAGTCGCGAAGCCATGCCTCGGGCAACCGGAACCACCGCATTGGCATAAGCTTGACCTTCGTTGATCTGGCGTTCGCGATCCTGACCGGCCTTTACCGCATCGTTGAACGCCGCCTGCACTTGTTGTGGCGGCTGCGCATTCTGAATGGCCACGCTCATCACTTCGATACCCGTGCGATAACGATCAAGCATTGCCTGCATTGCCACCTGAACGGCCGAAGCAATTTCCTGCTTGCTCTCAAAAAGCACCGAGTCCATCGTCTTTCGACCAACCACTTCTCGCATTGCCGATTCAGCAGCATCAAAAACACTTCTGTCCGGATCACGACTGCGGAAAAGGTAGTCCTTAGCCGCATGCGGCTTAATGCGATACTGCACATTAAACATCACGTCGACGATATTTTCGTCGTCGGTGAGCATCAACGCCTCCTTCAGGCGCTGCGTGGTCCCCCGCATACCAATTTCGGCCTTGCGAACACTGGACACATCCACGATTTCCACTCGCTGAATCGGCCAAGGCATACGCCAGTTGATACCAGCTGCACTGTCCTGAGTGTACTTACCGAACGTCGTCACAACACCGACCTGGCCTTCAGGAACAATGTAGATACCTGTTGCGAGCCAGCCGATAGCAGCGATTCCAACCAGAGCGGAAAGTCCTCTCAGCGAAAAAGACTTGGGATCTCGACCGAACCCTCGAGCAGGTCGAGATCTCGGCGGAGGTGGCGGCGGATTATCCATATCCTGATTGGCTCTCCAAGAATCACTTGACTGCTCATCAAAAGCATTATCACGACGATTGTCCGGCGAGCGACGCGGATTTTTGTCGCCTCCCAGCACTGAATTAATCATTCGATTGAAATCATTCCAGAGCTGATCGAGATCATTGCTCTCGTCTTGGTTGCCGCGACGCGTATTTTGACTGTTGCGAGCGTTATCACCGGACGCATTGCTTTGGTCGTCTCGCTTCTCATTGTCCTCTCGACGAGACGACGTTTCCTGATTGACGTCCTGTTTATCTTGTTCGTCATCGCGGGGCTTGTTCGAGCCCGTAGAACGGCCCCACTGCGGGTCATTAAATGACATTGAGGGTATCCCTGTCTATGTTTAAATTTTGCGTACGTTAGCCCGATAACAAGCGAAATTTCATCTCAAAGCGCCTAATGGCATCGAAATTCCTTGCGGGCAGCTTTGCGCAGTTTAGCATTCGTCTTCGCCGTCACTCGTTTGTCTCCTCATGGTTTAACGCACTGTTACCAACAACCACGAGTACACATTTCAAATAACGGACTAAAGCACAAATTCACAATAATGCTTCAAGTTCCTTGAGCGCATCATCATCGCTTTTGACGTCGCGCCTTTCTTCCTCCCAGAACTCCAGCTCTCGCGGCACGCTGGCATTTTCTTCACGCACTCTGGCTGCGGCTTCTGCAAGCACCTCTCTCAACAGTTCAATGCCTTGCCCTGTTGCCGCACTGATTGTGACGGAACGTACCGATCCATCCGCATTGCGCTGTACCGCAGGCTCAAGTCCCGAAAGGTCGCACTTGTTGTAGACGACAATCTGGCGAATATCATCTGCACCAATCTGCTTTAGAACAGAAGCAACGGAAGCCATTTGCTCTTCTCGCACTGCAGAAGCGGAATCCACGACATGCAGCAGCACATCCGCATGCACCGTTTCGTCAAGAGTCGACTTAAATGCTTCAACGAGCTGATGAGGCAGACCACGAATGAATCCCACAGTGTCCGACAACACAACGGTTTCCTCATCACTGACCCAACAGCGTCGCGCCGTTGTATCCAACGTGGCAAACAATTGGTCAGCCGCATAAGCCTTCTCGCGCACCAGACGATTGAAAAGCGTCGACTTGCCCGCATTGGTGTAACCCACCAAACTAACCGTCGGCAACTCTCCCTTCATTCGCGAGCGACGCTGAGTATCTCGTTGTCTGGAAAGTTTTTTGAGTTGCTCTCGAAGCATCTTTACCCTCGAGGCAATCATTCGGCGATCCAATTCGATCTGCTTTTCGCCGGGGCCACCTGTTTTTCCCAAACCGCCGCGTTGACGTTCCAAGTGAGTCCACCCGCGCACCAGACGTGTTGAAAGATGCTCCAATCGGGCCAGTTCAACTTGCAAACGCCCCTCCTTGCTCTTGGCTCGCCGCCGAAAGATCTCAAGGATAAGCTCGGTTCGATCCAAAACGGGCAGTTCTATAACGTTTGAGATATTTCTCTGCTGAGCAGCCGACAAAGACGCATCGAACACAACGCAATCGGCTCCTGCTCCCTTGGCAAGCATTTTGATTTCTTCAATCTTGCCGCTGCCAAGATAAGTTGCCGGATCAGGTTTATCACGACGAGCCTGAATCAGTCCCACGGGTTCGAGATTGTCGGAACTCACCAGTTCGGTGAGTTCTTCGCCAGCGTCAAAATGACGTTCGCGTCCGACGGCCACTGTCACAAGAAAAGCGCGGGCAGCCTCAGCTTCCCGCGCGCTGTCGAATTGAAATTTTGTCAAATCAGTCAGGGAGAATCGTACCGGTATTAGGAATGCTTACAGCTCGAGTGGGAACCACTGTGCTGATGGCATGCTTATAGACCATCTGGGTCACGGTGTTGCGGAGCAGCACCACGTACTGGTCGAAAGACTCAACCTGCCCCTGCAACTTAATGCCGTTGACAAGATAAATTGAAACGGGAATGTGTTCCTTTCGCAGAACGTTCAGAAAAGGATCTTGAAGAAGCTGTCCTCTGCTTGCCATTTTTTTCTCCGGCACCCCCATCACGACGCGTTGAGTCTCCTTCCGGAAACTTCGCTCACCCGAGGAGTGCGTAAATTGTTGTTTTGTTGTTATCAGCACGCAGCCGAGAAACCATTGAGGCTCCCCTGACCGAATGGACTGCTACAAACTGACCAGTTTCGGCTCCTTAGGCATCAAGGAGCCGGCCAGAGCAATAGTAACGCAGATTTGACTGCAGCAAACCAGATTGCCGCCCCAATTTATGCGCAAAATGTTACTGAATGCTCCAATCGGGCACGATAAAAGCAAATCGCGCCCACTTCATGGATCATTTTTTCTTTTCGTCTTCTGCGTAGGGATTACGATTGGTTTTCAGTTCAACCCGCAACGGCGTTCCTGCCAAATTAAAGGCATCTCTGAATACCCCCTCCAGATAGCGCTTGTAGCTGTCACTGACGGCATCAAGACTATTGCCATGAATGACGATTACCGGCGGATTCATGCCTCCCTGATGGGCATAACGCAGCTTCGGACGGGTACGTCCCACGCGAGGCGGTTGCTGTTGTTCGACAGCAGCCATCATCACGCGAGTCAAGCGCGGCGTCGACAATTTGGCAAAACTAGCGGCATGCGCATCCTTAACGGCACGCATCAAATGATTGAGGCCATTTTTCTTGAGCGCTGAGATATGGATGAAACGAGCCCACCGTAAAAAGTGGAACTTGCGTTCAATATCCAAATCAACCATCGATCGCTTGTATGTGTCGACACCGTCCCATTTATTGACGGCAACAACCAGTGCTCGTCCAGCTTCAAGCGCGTAGCCGGCAATCTGGGCATCGGATGCAGCGATCCCTTCAGTTGCGTCTAGAACAAGAATGCAAACGTTGCAGTCCTCAATGGCTTGGAGTGTTTTGACGACTGAAAATTTTTCAACGGCCTCAAACACACGCCCCTTACGACGCAACCCTGCGGTATCGATCAAGCGGAAAGGAACCCCATCGGCTTCAAAGTCCACCTTAATGGCATCGCGTGTCGTACCGGGCATATCGTACGCAATGAGTCTTTCTTCGCCCAAAAGCGCATTAGCCAACGTTGATTTCCCAACATTGGGGCGTCCGGCCAGACATACTTTGATGCGCTTGGGCGCATCCGGGTTTTCTTCTTCCTGCTCCTCGGGTTCGTCAAAGCGCTCAGGCAATTCATTGAGCACTCTGTCCATCAAAGCCGCCACGCCGTGACCGTGCGTAGCCGAAATACGAATAGGCTCACCCATGCCGAGTTCATAAAACTCCGCAGCATGTTCAGCAGCAAGACCTTCACACTTGTTGACAGCCAGATACACCGGGCGTTCGCAAGTGCGCAAACGCTGCATGATGCGTTGGTCATGGGGCGTTAAACCTGATCGGGCA
>DXSO01000075.1:0-262 GCA_019410445.1 Sutterella sp. | reverse complement strand
TCAGCGACAAAAATCACGACATCAGCCTCGGCAATCGCTGCCTCGGCCTGATCTGCCATTTCACGCACAATCCCTTCGGATTTCACGGGTTCAAAACCTCCCGTGTCAATCACAATGTACGGACGCGGTCCAACTCGACCTTGTCCGTACTGACGGTCGCGAGTCAGACCAGGAAAATCCGCAACAATCGCATCGCGACTACGCGTCAAACGGTTAAACAACGTCGATTTACCAACATTCGGCCGGCCGACGAGAGCGACTA
>DXSO01000074.1 GCA_019410445.1 Sutterella sp. | reverse complement strand
GTGGGTGGTGTGGGAGGTCGCCCGTGGAATTAATCCACGGGCTCCTACCCGATTGACTGTTCTCGCTTATTTTTCAGACTGCAAGTCGTCGTCTGCTGCATCTTCGGTCTTGGTTTGGGCTTGGCGAGCAGCTTCGGCTTCGGGAGAGTTATCGATGAACTCTTCCGGGGGAGCTTTGAGAATGCCGACACAACGAAACACAAGCTCGGCTCTCACACCTTCACCTGTGGGATTTTTCCCTGAAACGGCATCGAGAAGCTGTGCTCCTTGTGAGTAACGCAGGCAGTAGTCCTGAGCACGCTGATAGAGGTACTCTCTTAGCTGAAGCGTTTGATTGACGTAGGGGCGTGTTCCCGTAATGCGGTAGAGGTTATAGTCGATCTTTTCAACATCGGTGTAATTTGCGCTTTCTTCAAGGGCTTCAAGTACCGTGCCGCAGCCTGTTAAAACGGACGCGCTCAAAGTGATGATGGCGGCAGCGGTCAAAAGTTTTGACATTGTTTTTTCCTTTATTGTTCAGTTGGTCGAGAGGCGGTCTCGATCGCATCGACGTTCTCGTAGGTTACTCGAGCCGGCTGAGTCATTGCAACAAATTCAATAATGGCGGCATGCGGTAAAAAACATCCGGTTTTGAGCAAAGACTTGTGATGCCGCAAAGCCGTTTGTCTTTCAACATCATTGGCACAAACGTAATAGGCTTGATATCGGTCCTTGTGATCGACAATCAGAGGGCATGTTACGCGATTCGTGTCCTGGAAGTGAAGAATGCGAGCCTGCGGATGAATATCCGTCAAACATAAGTAGACGGCATTCTCAAAAAAAGATCTGCACAAGTCATCTGTCGGACTAAGCATTGCACCGCTTAGCCAAAGAGCGAAACCTGGGTGACGCCAGTAGATCTTGGGGCGATCCAACGTTCGGCGATGCGGTTTGAGGTCAACTGCAGAGACTTTTTCAATGACGCAAAGTCTTTCAAGCAGATCCACCCATTCATGGACCGTGACGCTGGGAATATGTACGGATTTTCCAAGTTCACTGCAGTTGAGCGGGCGGGCAGTTTTTTTTGCCAACTCACGCGTCAACGCATAGAAGGCGTCTCGCTTTCGGATGCCGATTTCAAGAGCCGGTGCGGCAATATCGTTTTTCCACAGTTCTGTCCAATGCTGAACTCCCCGCACTCCGTAACCTGCGGCCAGACAGCTTCGATAGGCTTCCAAGTCATCGGCAAAGCCGGCACATGGGACAAAAGCTTGGATGCGGTTTTGGGCGGTCTGGGCTTTGAATAGACGCGTCTCAGGGTGTTGATCACATGAGATGGCGACGCCGTGGTCTTGGGCCAGCAGTCTTGTTTGCTCAAGATCAGATTTTGAAAAACGACCTGCTGTGCGGAGTCTTGTTCCAGAGTGCAGGGTCAGAAAATCAACGGCATGTTCGAAAAATGACCTGAAGGCATGCGCATTGACTATTGTCGTGCCATTGGCATACAGCGCAAAAAACTCACGGGGCGCTTTCTGATAAAGCTGTCGGTTGCTTTCGTCGGTGAGATCGGCAACAGGAAGATCTTCAATGGCTTCGATGGATTTCCAATTGACTCCTGTGCCGTGCGTGTGAATGCAGAGCCGGGAAGTACGCTCGGGTATGTTAGACATGGGAGGCGGCAGAAAGGGGAGTTTGAACTGCTCTATTGAGCCTGAGAGCGATTTTCTTCCACAGGAAGAAGGCAGCCGCTGCGTAGACAATGGCAAGGATGGCCATATGCATCAAGTGCGCAGCGACGCTGGAAAGCGGTGCGGCATTCTGGGAAACGGCGATCATGGCATTGATGCCGGGTGTTGACGGCAAAAGCATACGAAGCAGCAAGACTGCAGGCGTCATGTCAAAAGTCGGGTGTACAACGCCGGACAGAAACAGCGATGGAGCGGAAATCAAAACGAAGAATTGAGCTCCGTATGCGTTTGTTTTCATCGCAAAAGTAACGGCTAATCCGAAGCTGACGATGCTGGCAGCATAGAGCATGGCGGTCACAATGGTACCGATCGGGTTTTGCATGGATGAAAATTCGAAAAACAGAAAGTCCGGCCCAAGCGCATAACCAAGCCATGCAAGACAGAACAGCCAGAATGCAGCGTACAGGGCTGCAAAGCCGCTGCAATTGCGACAAATGGCTCGCAACACCGGGGGCGGCTGCTGGGCGGCGAGCCAACCGCCGAGACTCATGACGATGCTCACGAGCATGACGGCTTGAATGATCACAGGCATTGCTGCTGCAACGATATAACTGGCGTAGCCTGAAAGAGGATTGAACAGATTAATGTCCGTGAGACTTACCGGAGCATTCTGAAGTTTTTTCACGGTTTCAAGCGGAGCACCCGCACGAACAAGATTAAGAGCGACGGATGCCGCAGAAGCTTCCCCGAGAACGCCCATGACGCCTGCCATGACGGCACGAGCTTTAACAGGGAATGCGCCGTTGGCCGTGAGAGATACGACCGTGCGTTTTCCGGCAAGCAAATGATCTTCGAAATGCTCGGGAATTGTCAAAACGGCGGCGGCTTGTTCGGTCTTGTAGAGATGCTCGCCTACAGAGCGATCGCTTGCAACGGCCACGACATCGATCATGGCAACCGAGCGGATGCGATCGATCAGCTCGCGGCTGGCACTGCTTTTGTCAAGGTCGACAACGGCTGTCTGCACGTTTGTAATGTTTTGCGATGAATATGGCCAGGCATAAAAGAGCAGATAGAAAGCCACGGCAAGCGCAAAAATGGCAAAGGTGTCGCGATTGAGAGCTCCGCGGCGGATGGTTTCGGCAACAACCGGGAAAAATCCCTTGGGTTCGGGATATGAAGGATATTGCACCGGCAGAGATTCGATTTGAGCCCAACGGCGAAGTCGTTTGGGTAGAAGGAGCAGAGCGACGGCGGCAGGGACGAGTACGAAAAGCGCCTGCATGCACAGCAGGTAGAGGGTATGAGCCGTTTCGCTGGCAAGAATCCATTGCGTGGAATGAATTCGAATGTACCAGGTAAGCGGAAGAAAGTGTCCGAGAGCTTGCGCGGCCGAATCCATCGAATCAAGAGGGAAGGAAAATCCGGTAAAGGGGAAAATCGGCGCAGTGGTTCCGATGGCTACGGACATGGCCAGAATCCACGATGGAGAAAGACTCGTATAGAGCATGGCCAGTGCCGGCATGCTGGCCAGAAAAAGAAGTATGCCCAGTCCCCAGGCTGCAAGACTGCCCTGCACTCCCCAGCCTTCCCAACCGGCAAACCAAGCAAGGTAAGCGAGACCCATGACTGCGTAAATGACAAACCAGAAAGTCATCCGACCCAAAATAAAGGCCCGCAGGTGAGTGTATTGACTGACAAGACGCTGAACTCGTTTCTGACGCCACTCTCGCGTGAGTGCACCGACACATGTGAGGATGGCTGCCAGTGCAAGAACGCCGGGAACAATCGTGGTGAGCAGGTAGGCTTTGAAATTGAGTGCCGGATTTCCTGCGATGAGAATGTCTGCGCCAAGAACGGCCAGACGCTCGCGAGAACCGTCAAAACCGCCTCCGGTAGCAGCGGCTGATTGGAGTATTTTCTCAAGTTTTATGGACGAAAGAGCGAGCTTGAGATCTGTCTCGACGGTGGTTGCGATAGCGTAATAGCTTTTATTCAAAAAAAGCTCCAGCGCAGAGTCGGAACGACTGCCAGCGGTTTTTGTGCTCCAGTCGTGACCGATGACAAGCAGCGCGAAAATTTTTCCCGAGGCTAGATCGGGACTTGCTGCCTGAGGGTCGGTGTAATTGATGAAGTCCACCGAGGATACTGCGTCCAAACTGCGCACGAGTTCACGGCTTTGGGTTGAGTTGTCGTAATCGACAAGGCCGACAGGGATGTCTCTCATGAGTCCGGTGGAAAAAACGCCAACGACAGCCAGGCACCAGAATATCGGCATGACGATACCCGTGAGCCAAAGCAAACGGGTACCGACAGTGGTGCGCGCTTCGTCGAAAAAGGCGCGATTGAAATCGGAAAAGACGGTCGACATAACCCAAAACCGCAAAAAGTTTTTTTATTTTCGATCAACGATAACGCTCATGCCAGGGCGAAGATCCTGCATGGGTGTGTCGGGACGTGCCCGCACCTCGAAGGTGCGAACGTCGTAGCCTGTCGACTGTCGTGTGGATCGCCATGTGGCGTAATCGGCTCGAGGATTGATCCAATAGACGGTAAAAGATACGTCGTTTAGTCCCAAAGCCGGAACTTTTGCCTTTAGCTGGGTTCCGATTTTGATCTGCGAGAGCTCGTCTTCACGAATGTTGAAAACCACCCATTTGTCCGAATGATCCAAAAGGGTGACAAGCGGAAAGCCGGCAGGGGTGACTTCCCCGGCATGCAGAACGACGCGGGTGACTTCGCCGGCTCTCGGGGCGCGAACTTCGCTTTCTTCGGTCAAACTGCGAACCTCAGCCACGCCAGAAGCAGCTTGTCGTGCCAGTGCCTCGGCTGCTTTTTTTTCATCTTCACGCGCACCGCTTTTTGCCATTTCATAAACGCTTCGAGCCGCATTCGTCATGCCGGTGGCGGTGTCGAGAGCGGCTTTGGCCTCATCGTGTTTTTGTGCCGAGACAAGACCGTCCTTATAAAGCGAACTGATACGGGCATATGTTTTTTGTGCGAGCCCGAGTGAAGCAAGAGCACTTTGGTAGACAGACTGAGCCTCGCGAATTTTTTCCTGTCGGGCGCCTTCCTCGACAAGTCGAGCCTGAGCTTGAGCGGCAGCTTGCTGGGCTGTGGCCTGATCGAGCTTGGCAGACAGCTCGGGGATGCCGATGCGGATCATGACGGCACCGGCTTCGACGGTATCGCCCTCTTTGACGAGAACTTCATCAATGCGGCCGGGAATTTTGGGAGCAACGTCAATCGTACGCGCATCGACTTGGCCTTGAAGCGGCGCGGGACTCGGGGAAGCGGCTTTCCAAAGACCGATGCCAATGAACGCAAGCAGGCCGATGCCAAGCAGAGCGGCTGCGGCGGCTTTGACGGAGGTACGGCTAGATTCACTCATAAAATTCAGTGCTCGAAAATATTGGTTTGTCGGGTGACGGATTCTTCAAATGCGTTCATATCGCCGCTGGCGGCATGGAGCATCGCCCAGGCCACAACGAATCGGTAGGCGGCAACGCGTCTGGCGATTTGAGCGGCAAGCAGTTTGGTTCGTGCGTCATTGACTTCGTCTGCAGTGGAAAGTCCTTCGGAAAAGCTTTTTTCTCGTAATCTCAAGTTTTCCTGGGCCAAATTCAACGTTGAGTGTGTCAGGCGATACGTTTCCCGAGCTTGGCTGCTTTTAAGGTATGCGGTTTCAACGGCAGTGCGGATGCGGTTGCTGGCTTCGTCATGAGCAGCCTGAGCCTTGGTTACCAGGGAATTGGCGGCAGAAATCGACGCATTGCGGTCTTTGTTGTCCCAAAGCGTGAACTTCACGCCGATACCTGCGATCCAGTCCGGTTCGGGAATCGTCAGATAGTGTTTGATCAGGTTGTAGTTGGCAAATGCGTACACCTGAGGCTGCCAGGCGGCTTTAGCGGCTACAACGCCTTGTTCGGCTTGTCGACGCTGGGCTTGTACGCTTTTAAGCAAAGGGCTCAGGCCCAAAGCTTTATCCTGCCAGCTTTTGAGAGAGCCGAAATCATCTGTGACGACGAACAGGGAATTGTTGAGTTTGCCGATTGAATCTTCACGCAGCAACCCTGCCAATTCGCTTTCAGCAACGCGGCGGTTGGTTTGAGCATTGAGCAATTCTCGTTTGGCGGCATCTCGGTTGACTTCCACAGCCATGCGCTCGAGTTTGCTGATGGTTCCGCTTTTTTCAAAGCGCTGAGCTTTTTTGACTTCAAGCTCCTGTTGACCGAGCATTTCCTGCTGCAAATGCTCAATGCTGCGCGCCAACTGTACGGCAAAGTATTTTTGGACAAGCTCGGTGTCGATCGTATCGCGTTTGGCTTGAGTCTGAGCTTGTGACTCATAAACAGCTTCATCGGCGGCACGGATTTTCGCATTGATGGCGCCGCCCATGTAAAGCGGCAGCTCGGCATTGATTGCTGCACGCGGTCCGCCAATATCGTCTTCGTAATAAAGATCAATCGGAGGAAAAGGAAATCCGATTACGGATCCCACATCTACAGAGCCGAAATCAATTGTTTTGCGGCCCCAGATCTGTTTGGCATCGAGTTCAATTTTGGGGCCGTGCAGACTGCGGGCACTTTTGGCTTGACTTTGCCGTTTTGCCGTCTCTGCCTCCTCAATTTTGATTGCATCCACGCGGTCATGAGCAATTTGCCGGGCTTGGGAAAAATCAAGCGCGGCGGTTTGTGCGTGAGCTGAAACTACGCAAGCGGATATCAATGCGAAAGAAAATAATTGTCGGTATGTCATCGGGAAGACTTTTCGCGGAGACAGAATTTCTATAGAATCACTATTTTAGTGCTGAAACTCATCGGCACTGAATGATTGGCTGCCCGAATGGCGAAATCGGTAGACGCAAAGGACTTAAAATCCTTGGCCTATGGGTGTGCGGGTTCGAGTCCCGCTTCGGGCACCAGCCATCATTTTCTTCAATCTTCTTCCTAGTTCCCCATAAGACCTCAAAAACGCTGAAAACGCTTAATTTACGGGCGTTTTTGAAGAATCTGTATTTTCTCTACTGTTCTCTAAGTCTCTCCCGCTTTCGCTGTAAAGCCGTGATTTTTAATGTACATGGATTGTATACATGCAAAACGGCTCACCTAATGTATACAAAAAAGGTGTACCAAAATGGACCAAGATCATTGCTCCATTGACAGTCAAGCAGGTTAATTGCAATTACAAAAGAAAGATTCACGGCTGTCGGCGGTGCGTTATCGACAATATTGAGACGAAGGAATCGGGTAGCAGCGATCGGTATGGCACTTCCGTGTTTGAGCTGACGTACATCAAAGTTCAGATTGACGGTACGGACGTGATCGACAACTATGTCTGCAAGATGAACGGTCTCCGAAGTTCGCAAGGCGCTCGGCATGGTTTGATGAAACTGCGGGGGACAAAAGTCTCCCGCTTTTACTTTTGGAGAAAACATACCAATCATTTTTGACAAGCCTTTTTCTTTTAACGGCAAAGAATTCAAGGAAATTGACGTTGATTTGGATGGATTGACGGGACGAGATGGTGCGGAGGCGAAACGAGTTTGGTCGCAAAGGACTATTGCCGATTGGCACAGACGGTAAGTAATTTTTTGCTCGGCTAGGCGTTCCGGAGTGAGCGAACCCGGATAGATGGCTCAAACGCATCTTTGTTCGGATCGCTGCGAGAACGATGGCCTGTCTACTGAACTGGACATCGGATTCACTTGCTGATTTCGGGGATTGGGCGGAAGCAATTGAAACAGAGACTTACAACGCAAATGCGTAAAATACTTGTCAACAAAGAGGGATAAGTATGCTGACGTTTGTGTTCTCGTGCCTGATCATTCTTCTGGGCCTTGTTGGGGTGTTCATCCAGTTTTTGATTGACTCCTTGGTGCCTATCACGATTATTGCCGTTGTGGGTGCTTCTTGCCTGTTGACTTTCTGGCACGTTTACGACAAAGATTAGCCCAGAATTCCTTGAACTGATTTCAGAGAGAGCGCGGTTTATCCGCGCTTTCTTTTTGGGTGTTGTATGGCCTCAAAACAGTACGATCTTTGCTTTCAATGTTGGTGGTAGGCCTTTTGCTCCTCTACGCTCGTTAAAAAGCTGAACGCGCGAGACTACCTGAATGCGTGTGCGGAGCTTAAGTGTTGGGGCGACGTTGACGGGCGAGTTGTGCAGGGACTTGTCAATCGACGCACGGCCAAGTACCGGCGTTGCATAGGAGTTTTGCGATGACGATTTGGTGGAAGATTGGAGCAGTTGCAGTAGTGGCCCGCTTTTTTTATTGGTGGTTACAAATATACGGCCGCGTTATGAGGTGTCGATGTTGCTGAACTTCGTGAAGACTACGCTAATAGAGCGTAAGTATTGGAGTGAAAAGGAACGAGAAAATGCGGCCGCCATCTTTCGGATATGGATTGAAGCAAAAAAAACGGCCGAAGGAAAAACACTATTTCCTTCGGCCGAATGAGTCAGTTAGTGCTGACAAAAGATCG
>DXSO01000073.1 GCA_019410445.1 Sutterella sp. | reverse complement strand
GACATTTATTATTGGTTTGGCAATAATAAAAAATTTTTGCATAATTGAAAGTTTGAATAGTATTTGCTGCCAACCCCTTCTCTTGATAAATCGCACCTTTCTTAAGCATGAAATTCGGGAGAAACAAACCTTTACAAGTAAGGGCATACATTATTTTTGTTTTCTTTTTTACAGGTTTTGCAAACTTTGGCTCCAGATTAACATCAATCAATCTTTCCTCGTAATTCAACGGCTTTAGGATAGCCCGAACATTTGCACAATCCATATTATCTGAAAAGAATTTTGGTCCATTAAGAACATCACGAAAAGCCATGTGCATGGCACGCGCAGAAGCGTATTTATAGGAAAAAAGTTCACTAAAGTATAGTTTGCTGTACTGTTTAATAATTTTTAGAAATGGAGTATTTCTCATTAAATTAATCACGAGCATAGCGCGTTCATCATGGTATAAAGTGCCCGGCGACTCACGTGCGACAAGATCACCGACTAGTACCGCAATTCCGTGCCACCAAATTGTTGTCAATTGATTCTGCAGGCCAAAGAAGACATCATCTCCGCGAACAAAAAATGGAAAAGGAAAATATTTTATGGACGAAATTTTGAACGCGTAAAACGGCCATGCCCCATAGTCTGGCTTTTCAAATGCCCTTTCTGATCGAAAAATCCCTAGCCTCGAAGAGATATTTTCTCCAAAATTAATATTTTTCCACCCACGATACTGATATTTTGCACCACTTTGTAGAATGATATTTGGCTTTTCTTCGGCCAACAATGTTCCAACCAATGCCAAATCTTGGATTTGGGAATGTTGAAAAATCGACAACACCCTATAAATCGATTCCGAGTGGCAAGAACCATCATCATCCATATAAAGACAATGCGTGAAATCTCTATGCTTGATTTCGACTAGGCCACGCGCGAAACCACCAGCTCCTCCAAAGTTTGGATTTTCAATTACAACTAAATTTGTAGACGATATATTGCAGTTTAGATTGTTTGAATTATCGATGATAAAAATGCATACATTTTCTTTTAATCCGTAATTATCGATGAAATTGAGGAGTTTTTTAACCGTCGGTATTACATGATCAGCCCTATTGAAATGCGTTATTACAATAGCTAATTTGACTTTGTTTCTAATTTCATCAGGCGTTTCGAATCGAGATTCTCGAAAAAGTTTGAACTCTGTTTTAGCTACAATGGTTATATACAAATATCCAACTTCCTGAGTATTAAATTCGGGGAGATGAACTGTATATTCATTCCCATACAAGGATACAGGAATTGATTGCACGACTTTCGATTGGCCATAATTATCTGACCAGTTAATCTGAACTATTGCTTCTCCGTTACCTTTTAGCGTAAAGAAAAGGTCACGTATGTTGCTAATTTTCCGCCACTTAGAGATTGAAAATAAGTTGTAATATGTATCAAAAGTAGCAACTTCTCCCTCGCCAATAGTGAAACACTCTTTCGATATTAAAAAATTACCTAAATTTCGAGAATCACAGCGAACATACATATCCAATGGGCAATTAAACTCAGTTATGGGCAAAGCTAGATGTTGCAAAGTAAACATTTCAAAAATTCCCTTTCTTGTGATAATATTTTTTATTCATTTCGATCAACTTATACACATTTATCCAAAATGATTTAACGCAAATCTTTGGCTCATATTTAATATATAGTTTTTGAATTTGATGGAATGCCCATATTATGCGGATTATTCTCTTAGATAATTCAATATACCCCTTGAATATTTTATTTTTGTCATGTTTTGTGATATAGAACTCTCCATTTTCAGGGTTTAGGTAACAAATATATTTATGCAAGAATGTTGTAGATAGATCGGCAGAAAACCCCTTCTTTTGGTATGAAATATTGTTAGTGAAAAAGAATGAAGGGATAAGTAAGCCTTGAAGCGATATTCTACGGACAAATTTTATAATTTTCCTCTCTTGTTTTTTATTCTGTAAACATCTCATACTGATATCATGTCCGACAACTCCATCTTTATGCAGACGTTTCATAGCTGACAATTTTTCTCCTAACGCGATATTTTCGACAATCCATTTCGGTCCTTGAAGAAAATCGTCAACAGCCTGATTTATGGCATCGCAGGATGCATAGTTATATGAATTCAATGAATGTAAGTACCAACTTTTATATCTGGAGCACACATCCCACACGCTGTTTCTAATTAATGTGTTTATTATTAGTTCACTTTTACAACCAAGATACCTTGTTACAGGTCCATCTTTTAATTCAAAGCTATCAACTAGCGCAGCAACTCCTATTAGACTGATAACTTTAAAACCATTCTGAAGGCCAAACAGTATGTCGTCTCCTCGCACAAAAAAAGGAAATGGGTATTTCTTAACATCCGAAATTTTGAATGCAAAATAACACCAAGCACCATATTCTCCACTAGCATAGCTGCTCTCGGATTGAAGCAACTCACTCAGGTTACATATATCGATTCCTCTACTTATAGGATGCCAACGCTTATCAAATCTGGCCGCTCTTTCGATCACAAAGCTCCCTGTATTTTTCTGTAGTAGAATGCCAGCTATCGAAATTCTTTCGCCAGGCTTTGCATATTTAAAAAAAGCTACCGTTCTTAGAAAGTTTTCAATGTTACTGTTTGCATCATCATCCATGAAACAACAATGCGTAAAATCACCATTACTCAACTCTAATAGCCCTCTAGCGAACCCTCCACTTCCTCCATAATTTTGATTCTTTATCACTTTTACACGATTGCTTTTCGGAAGATTAACTAAAGTTCCAGAATTATCTACTACTAACAATGATGTTTCTGTTAATTTATCAGGCGTATCTTCTTGAATAAATTGCTCGATAAAGTTGCGCATGCAAGCTTCTCTTCTATAATGCGTAACTACCAACCCCAATTTTACTTTCTGAATCGCATCGTCTTGGGTCACAAATCTGATATTTTCAATTGAAACATCAGTGATGGCTTTTATCTCCACAAATAACAGTCCACAGCGCAAACTAAGGTATGGAATCTGCAGAATAGATTCCGAATAATCAAAATTATTTGTGCGATACTCTAAAATATTACTTATTTGTAGTTTATTTCTTTTCAGTATTGCTTGATTAAGTAAAATATCTAAGCAGCCTTTTACAGTAATGCTCAAATAAAGTGATTTCAGTTCAGTACAGGATGTCCACGGCGCTAAAGGGAATGCATTATAAAAAGTATCTAGACTGATGTCTGATCCTGCCTTCATTTCCAGCCCTAGCGAACTTCCATGGGAACGAATAGAAATAAGATCATGGGTGCGTGATCGGTAATAAGCCTCGGCTGGTCCAGTTTTTTCATTTGGCAATATTACATTTTGCAACGTTTTCACTTTCGTCCTTTTTATTATTAGCGATTTATTATTGTTAAATATTTCGAACACATCCATTTGAGCAGACAACCTTCACTAGACGCTTCGGTAATAACCTTCTCATCACTTTATATCTATTGACTATTCCTCCTAAAAAAAATGTCAAAACCTTCCAATTTGAAGATACATTTTTCGGCTTTTCTTTAACTATTCTAAATTTTCGATATAATTGTTCTTCCTCAAAACGAGGATCTGCCTTAGCTCCACCCGATTTACCGGTTCCAACGGGACGTGTATGCAACATTCCCGTTTCGTCAACAACGGCGAAGCGATCTCTTCCATGCTTCTTAGCGAGCCACCACCAGAGGTATTCAAGCCCCCAACCAGAGGTATTCTCAGAAAAGGTTTGTTGAAAGAGGGAAAAATCTTCACCACGAAAACATGGCGCCATCACTTCGACGAAATTCGTTCTGCGCCATCGACACCACCGACGTTGAAGTGTGATAGACCAGCTGTAGTAGCTCGAAGGTAAAAGCGCCGGTTGAGCAACGACAAACCGCTCCTGCCTGCAGATAAAGAGGAAGCGCTCAAGGTCGTCGCGACACATGCATAAGTCGTCATCGGGAAACCAGATGTAGTCGTAGCTCTTCCAAATACCGTCATGAACGCGGAGAAAATCGGCCAACCCTTCCCATTTGCTGCCCTGAAAGGCGTGGAAGATGTCACAGCTTTCAACCCAACGTTCCGGATGTCTGCCAAAATAGCTAACGGCCACGTCATAGGTGCGTTGTTCACGCGGCACACACCAGTTGAGGTGAAGACTCTGATCTCCGCAGCGAACGACAATCAACGAGCGCACAAGAAGTCTCCCTTGAGTGTCGACAAGCCGCGTTCTGGCATGAAAGTACCAGACTGAATACGCTCCTGAATGAGCGCTTCTTTCCGCTCCCCATTGACCGAATTGTGGTTGGCTTCATGCCAAAGATGAAGCACATAGCTTGCACAAGTGCCTAACTTTGCTCTTATTCCACGGTTGTAGAGACGAACCGCAAGATCAGTGTCCTCTGCCCCCCATCCCTCAAAGGCTTCGTCAGAGCCAAAGACAGATTTGTAGTCGGCCGTCCACATGGCCCAATTGCAGCCGCGTACACGATCCCATGATCGAGGAGCATGGGTCCGATATGAGCAGAGAGGCAGCTTCACAAAGGGGAGCAATCTGTTGACGCTTCGTCCGCAATAATGCAAAGCAAAATACGCAAGATTCCACTTGATAAATGGAATTTCGTCTTGATCATCACTAAATTTCTGAAGAATCCGATGCGTGAACGATCGGCTCAGAAGCACTCGTTGTCCGATGACGTGCCATCCCGCTTCAGCAAGCCTGCGATGCGTTGCGACAAAGTCGGGCGGTGCCAAACAATCACCATCCATGAAAATCAGATATTGACCGGATGCCGCCTCAACAGCTCGGTTACGAATGGCCGCCAACCTGAATCCCTGTTTCGGATGCCAAACATGTTTGGTCGTCAAATCACTGAATTTCTCCTCGCATTTGACGACACATTTCGTCCTTTCATCCGAGCCGTCATCGGCAACAATGACCTCAAAATCTCGATCCGTCTGAGCTCTCAGCGAGCGCAACGTAAGAGCCAAATAATCAGGTTTGTTGTAGGTCGAAACAATCACGGAGACGAGTCCTTTCATGATTTATCCTCTTCTCCCATGACTTTTTGTGCAGTTTTCACATTTGTCTTTTCGTCAGCATTGCTACCCGACTGGACCATCACTAATTTCCGATAAACACCATTGGGCTGCGCTAAAAGTTCACTCGTTGGTCCGAGCTCAGAAATGACTCCTGAATCCAAAACCACGATCTCATCCGAGTTTTCAATCGTCGAATAGCGATGCGCTACCGTAAAAACTGTTTTCCCTTTGGCTAGCACAACCAAGGCATCCTTAATCACTCTTTCGGACTCAGAATCCAGTGCCGAAGTCGCCTCATCAAGAATGAGAATTGGAGCATCCTTGAGCAGTGCTCGAGCAATAGACAGTCTTTGCTTCTGACCTCCTGAGAGCATCCCGCCGCCTTCTTCAACTCGCGCATCTAATCCACCGGGGAGTGAACGGACGAAAGCCTCAAGATTTGCATTTCGCAGCGCAGTCCACATGCACTCATCCGTAATGTCATCAAGACCATAGGAAAGGTTCTCGCGGATTGAGGCATCCAAAAGCGTCACATCCTGGGACACAATGGAAATTTGGCGGCGCAGTGACTCCAGAGAGAGATCTCGAATGTCGTGACCATCCAATGTGATTCGACCGCTCGTCAGTTCCCAGAAACGCGGCAGGAGATTCACGATCGAGGTCTTCCCCGATCCCGATTGACCGACTAACGCAACATGTTCGCCGGGTTTGATGGTGAGATTGATGTCCTGGAGCGCAAACTCCGTCTGCCCTGGATATTTCAGAAAGACGTGTTCAAATCGAATTTCGCCTTTAGCTCGGTCTAAATTGATCGTGCCTTTGTCCAATTCAGGCTCAGCATCGAGCATGTCAAAAATGCTTTTGGCTGCCGTTGACATCGCCGCAAACGTACCGTTTAATCCTGAAAGCGCTTGTATCGGCGTTCTCAGCAAAAGCAAGGCTGCGAGAAATGTGATGAATTCGCCGAAAGTCAGCAGTCCCTGCTGAGCTTGAAAAAGTGCGGCGCCGACAACAAACGCGATCGCCACCATCGTGAGCATCTGCGTGAGCGGCGTTGAAAGACTCTGCGTCTGAATGGTCTTCATGGCCAGACTGCGAATACGACCGTTGATCTGAGCAAATCGCTCGTCCTCAAAATCGTAGGTACCCGCAATCTTCACAATGCGCGCAGCGCCGTAAGATTCCTGCACACGCGAAATCATGGCGGCCAATGCTTCTTGCGAACGCTTGACGATCATTCGCATGCGGCGGCTGATCGCACGAAGAATGAGTGCTAGCCCCGGAGTAATAACGAACGCCACAAGCGTGAGCTGCCAGTTGTGCCAAAAGAGAACTGCCAGCAGCGCAATCACTTGGACGATATCTCGCACCAAAACAATGATTGAATTCGTTGCGCCGCTCAAAGCAATGTTGGCTTCATTTACGAATTTGGAAGAAACCGTTCCGGTCGAGAACTTTTGATACGCCTCCGCCGGCCAATGCAGCATCCGTTCAAAAAGCTCAGTTCGCAAGGTGACCAGCACAGACTGCGACACCTTTGCCATCAAAATAGAACTCATCACGGTAGAAACCGCAAACAGCAGCGATACACCGATCAAAGCTGCCGGCGCCGCGAAGATCACCCACTTTTCTTCCTGATAAAAACCAAGATCGGTGAGTTTGCCCAAAAGCGTCGCCGTGAGGGACGACATGCTTGCCGCGCCAATGAGAAAGATGCAGGCGAGTGCAATGAGCCCCTTATATGGGAGAAGCATGCGAAAGAGGCGGATAAGATCCGCATCCAGACCATTCGCAAAAACGCGCCGCAGGAAGTTCATGCTGCATCCTCCTGCTCGCCCTTGGCATTGATGCCCTGAAGACGACAGAGCTTCGCGAAGAGATCGTTTCGCTCAATAAGTTCCTGCCAGCTTCCGGACTCAACGATCCTGCCGTCTGCTAATGCCAGAATTTGATCTGCATGCTCAATCGTGGTCAGACGATGCGCAACGATCAGCGTGATCCGTCCGGCCATGAGACGCGTTAAAGCCTCTTTAATCTGCGCTTCCGACACACCGTCAAGGGCAGACGTCGGTTCATCCAGAATCAGAATGGGTGCGTTCTTCAGGAAAGCTCGTGCAATAGAAATCCGCTGTTTCTGCCCGCCGGAAAGACGATCTCCAGCCTCACCCACCGGTGTGTCCAGCCCTTGCGGAAGACTTTCCACAAAGTCGGTTAAAGCGGCATCTGCTACTGCGCGCCCAATATCTTCATCCGAAGCGTTCGGACAGCCATAAGTGATGTTTGCGCGGATCGTGTCGTCAAACATCAGCACGTCTTGCGAAACGATGGCTATTTGACTTCTTAAGCTTGAGAGCGTATAGCGTTGTGCATCAACGCCATTAATAAGAATCCGTCCTGATGTTGGATTCCAAAACCTCGGAAGCATATTGACGATTGTCGTCTTCCCCGATCCCGAGAGACCAACGAGAGCAATAGCCCTGCCTTTTTCAATGGCAAAGGAAACCGATTCCACAGCATCCCGTTCTGCACCCGGATACCGCAGACCGACGCTGTCAAAGACCACGTTCTTTATGTCTTTAGACAACTGCTCCGTACCTTGATCAGGCTCCTCCTGCAGGTCAAGTGTTGAAAAGAGGCTTTCCGCAGCCACCGTCATCATCACAAAAGATGCATTCAAGCCTGCCAAATGCCTCAAAGGCGGCATGATGAGAAGAAGCGCAGCCAGAAACGTCACGAATTCACCAATGGTGAGAAGACCCGCCTGCGTCTGGTACATCGCGATCGTGAGCACTACGGCAATACCCGTCATGCAGAGAAGCTGCGTGAGGGGCGTCCCCAAGGATGACGCCTTGGTCATGCGAATCATCAGATCCTTAATGTCGGCATTCAATCTGGCAAAGCGAGATGTTTCCTGCTCGTAAGCATTTGAGATCTTCACCAAACGCTCGGCACCATAGGCTTCTTTGACTCGCACCAACAGCTCAGCAATGTTGGCCTGACTTGAGCTCATCACCTTTTTCATCTTGGCGCTGATATATCGCAGGAGCCAAGCCACAAAAGGTCCAATCACCAAGGCAATCATGGCAAGCTCCCAGTTGTGCCAGAAAAGAACAACTGTGAGTGCAGCGACCTGAATGCTGTCTCGCACCAGAGTGATCGCAGACTTTGCTGCATTGCTGAGTGCAAAGTTCCCTTCAAAGACGAATTTGGAAGTCACCAAACCAGTTGAATTCGTCTGATAGGTTTCTGCGGGCCAATGCAGCATACGGTGGAATATTTGGCGTCGCAGCTCAGCCAAAATGGACTGAGAGACCTGCCCGAGCAGATAGTTGCTGCCGAACATGCTCCCGCCGTGGAGGAGCGAAATGAGGATCAGCCCGATCGGAGCCGCAAGCACCACCCAAGCCTGCTGCTGATAAAAGCCAGCATCGGTGAGACGTCCCAAAAGG
>DXSO01000072.1 GCA_019410445.1 Sutterella sp. | reverse complement strand
GCATTAAGACGTCAAACCAACTGCCCATGGCAAAAGAAAATCCTTGAAAGAAAAAGAATTTTAGATTTTAAGAGAATTTTGAAAACAAGAACGAACTCGTTTTCATTCATTTGTTGCGAGCTTTTTCATCCAACTACAAAAAATCCCCTTCAGCAAAGCCGAAAGGGACTTCGTAATCAGTGCTTCAATCCGATTAGAACGGCAGCTTCATGCCCGGAGGCAGCGGCATGCCGGCGGTTGCTTCACGCATCTTTTGCTGCGCAGCAGCTTCAGCCTTATGCGCTGCATCATTAATGGCCGCAGCGATCAGATCCTCAAGCATTTCCTTGTCGTCTTCGGAACCGGACAGCAGACTGGCATCAATTTCGACACGCTTGGCTTCGTGCTTGCAGGTCACAGTGATTTTCACCATGCCGGCACCGGCTTCGCCGGTTACCTCAATGTTGGCGAGCTCGGCTTGAGCACGTTCAACGTTTTTCTGCATTTTCTGGGCCTGAGCGAGCAGACCGGAAAAATTGCCTCTCATTTTTGATTCACCTGTTGAGTCGTTTAAAAAAAATCATTTCTCGGCTTTACGCACCGACGTTTCATCGAGTTCACCATCGAGAACGCGCAAACATTCCTGAACAAACGGATCACTCTTAAAAGCTTCAATCATTGCCGCACGAGCAGCTCTGCGCTCGGACTCTTCCCACAACGAAAGCGTCGCCGCCGATTTGCCGTCATGCTCGAGCGCATCGAATTTAACCTGAAAATGCTCACCTTTGAGTCGACGTAAAGCGGACTCAATCAGATGCACCACTTCGGGAGTCAGCAATGTACGGCTTCTGACCCGCAACAATACCTGATCGTCATTGAGTTCCAACACAACACTGCCGGCCGCCACTTCACGCGGCAGTGCCGTCAGCCCGGAAGCACACACGAGTTTTCGCCAGTTAGAAAGCAGTTCATCGGGATGAACCTCTATGGGAGGAAGAATCGCCGGTCCCCTGCTTGTGTGCTGTCTTCTAACCGGCTCAATGCTCTCCCCGGCCAGCACCCTCCTCAGGCAGATCGACCCAGGGCGGAGCTGCCTCGACAGGCAGTTCCGGCGGCAAATCCTCATGCACGAGTTCACTCGGGATCTCCGGCACCGCAGGAGCTTGTTTGGGGACACTCTTGGATATCGGCTTAGCCTCGACAGGAGGTGTCTGAAGCTTTTTTTCCGGCACATGGGAGCCTGCCGCAAAACCTGCTGGTTTAAAGGCCAACATACGCAATATGGCCATCGTAAACCCGGCGTATTCGTCCGGAGCCTGTGCCATGTCGCCGCGTGCCTGCAGAAGAATCTGATAATCCAACTGCACCTCTTCCGGCGTCATGCGACTTGCCAGAGACTCGATACGCTGCAAAGCGGAGTCGCTGTCTAGAACACCTCCGGGCACGCGCTGCAAAATGGCAATACGATGCATCAAACTGGCCCAATCACGCACTGCCTGTGCGTAGCTGACGCCATCGAGTCCGATCTGCCGAGCCGTCTCCAGTGCCTCTTTGGCTCTACCCTCCAACACCATCTCGGTAAGATCGCACAATACCTCTGAATCCATAACGCCGAGCATCGCCCGAACCTTATCGAGCGTGACATTGCCGGCACAAAAAGCAATGGCCTGATCCAAAAGCGAGAGACCGTCGCGCATGGATCCTCGAGCAGCACGAGCCAGAACATCAAGCGCAGCGGGTTCGGCTGGAATACCTTCCTGCCGCATGACATACTGCATATGTCCGGAAACAGCCGCCGGCGACATATTTTTGAGGTTGAACTGCAGGCAACGCGACAGCACCGTTACGGGAACTTTCTGCGGATCGGTCGTCGCCAAAATGAACTTAACGTATTCGGGCGGCTCCTCAAGCGTTTTGAGCATGGCATTGAAGGCATGTGTCGTCAGCATATGCACTTCGTCAATCATGTAGACCTTATACCGCGCATTGGTAGGCGCATACATGGCACGCTCAAGCAGCTGCGTCATTTCCTCCACGGAGCGATTGCTTGCCGCGTCGATCTCGATATAGTCAACAAAACGCCCTTCGTCAATGGCTCGGCAAGCTTCACACTTACCGCATGGATGAGACGTCACGCCACCTTTACCATCTTCTCCAGTGCAATTCAGACACTTGGCAAGAATTCGAGAAAGCGTTGTCTTGCCCACGCCGCGTGTTCCGGTAAAGAGATAGGCATGGTGCAGGCGATTTTCATCAAGCGCATGCTTTAAAGCCGCAACGACGTGTTCCTGCCCAACCATGTTTTCAAAATCATGGGGGCGCCACTTTCGGGCGAGAACCTGATAGCTCATAAGGAAACGAACCGAACTAAAGATTGGATATCCGCAGGCGCGCTCAAGCGGCCCTGATCGCGGGAAATTGGTCGGTCAATTATAAGGAAGCGCAGAAACGAATTCGGCGAGCCTTATCCTCGGCACTAAGAGTATTCCGCCGTGGCTGCTTCGTTCCCGACCTGACCAGGTTAGCAGAGCTCTTATGCGAGGGGACCCGCCGAACTGCGCATTGTAATGAAAAAGCGCCCGCTTCGAAAGAGGCGAACGCTTTTTTATTTTTCAAAAGTCAGAAAGTCTTCTCTGAGAGAGTTTGTCTCTACTTCTCTTCTGCTGCTTTGTCTTCGGTTTGCACGGAAACTTCAAGTCCGGCCGCCTTCTGCAGCTGCTCAATCAACGCAGCCTGCTGCTTGAGCTGCTGCTCAAGCTGACGAATCTTGACGGCATACGGATCGTCTTCATCAGGCACCACGCCGTATGCCATGAATTGAGCATGCAACTGTTCACGTTTTTTCTTGCTTTCCTTCGGGCAACGAGCCGGAACACCCACAACCGTGACATTGGCCGGAACTTCATGCACCACTACGGCGTTACTGCCGATTCGGGCATTGTCACCCACGGTAAAACCACCGAGAATTTGTGCACCGGCACCAACCACGACTCCCTTGCCCAATGTCGGGTGACGCTTCTGACCACGTCCGAGGCTGACGCCCCCCAAAGTCACGCCGTGATAAATCGTGCAATCATCTCCGACAACTGCCGTCTCACCGATCACCACTCCCATACCGTGATCGATGAAGACGCGGCGACCGATGCGAGCAGCCGGGTGAATCTCAATGCCGGTACAAAAACGCCCGACGTGGCTCACCCAACGTGCAAAACCGTACCAACCCTGAATCCAACACCAATGTGCGGCACGGTGAAAAGCCAGCGCATGCAGACCCGGATAGCAGAACAGAACCTGCAGAGGACTCAGAGCAGCCGGATCTCGCTCGAGAATGGTTCGCATATCTTCCTTGATGCGCTCAAACATTTGTTTCGTATCCTTTTTTCGGATGGGATTAGTCTGGTCTGAGCGATCGGCTTAAACGCCAAACCCTCAGCATGGTGTTTTGATTGTACCTCAGGCTCAATACCTGCCTGTCAGTTACTGCGTGCTTTTTCCCTCATTCGGATCGATTTCCTGACTGACGGGCTTTTTGCGTCCGGCTCTCAAATGACGCGGACATATGATCGCAGCGCAAATACCTCGCAGCAAATCAACTTCAGATTGCGTAAGAAGCGCTCGCGAAAAAATTGATCGACTCATCTGCATCAAATTCTTTGGCTCCTCTGGCTTGTGTGCGCCACAAGCAATCATTGCCTGTTCCCAATGCCGCATCAGCCCCTCAATTGCTGCTGCACTTGCAGCCGGATCCTTCTCAAAACGCTCCTGCCAACGGTACAGCCCGGCGGCATGTGCACGCGCAAGCAGCGCCATATGCATCTCATAGGCAGCAATCTGAACAGCTTGTGCAAGATTGAGGCTCTGACTGAGAGGGTTGGCCGGTATGGCTGTTGCAAATCGACACAGCCCCACTTCTTCATTCGTAAGTCCCGAGCGTTCACATCCGAATACAAAAGCAATGCCAGGTCCCGTATTTTCATCGGCCCAAACAGCAGCTCGATCGGCACTTTGGCGCATCGTTTCGAGCTGTGGCCCAAAACGACGACTGTACCCCGTCATGGCAAAAGGCAAAGCAACATCGGTGAGTGCCGCCTCCAATGTCGGATAATCGCGAGAGGATTGCAGTACATCCACCGAACTTGTTGAAAATGCAATCGCGTCGGGATGCTTGCGGTAATCGGCATCAACGGGCGCGACCACTCGCAAATCGGTAAACCCCATCGTCTTGATGGCGCGTGCTGCCGCACCGATGTTTCCCGGATGACTTGGTCTGACCAATACAAAACTAATCCGAGCGCTTTGGGGCGGCAATGCTTTATTCAGAGTTTCATCCATGAGTCCGCAACGATCGCCTTGGCTTTAAGCGATCGAGTCCTTGTTTCCGCACGATCCATACCGAGATCATGCTCTTTGGCAATAGTCAATATGCCGAGGATAGCGAATTTGAACGCAAAACGCTTTGAATCTTTCCTTCCTGAAATCAACCCGCAAACACATGTCTTAACGTGATGGTCAAAACCTCAAAATCAGCGATAAAGCCACCCCCCCCCTAAAACAAGACTGCCCTTGTTGTGCACTAAGCACGACTCAGTACATGACGATGGTTTTGCTAAAATAGTCGAACGCATATTTCGCCCCCGACGTTCATCTGTTCGGGGCTTCATTTACCAAGGGAGTTGATCAAATCGTTTCAGCTCCCCTTTTGTCGTTACTTTTCTCTTTCGAGCCTTTACCCATGTCTTCTGCACAACTTGAGGTCGCGATCCAAGCCTGCCGTAAGGCCGGCAACTTCATCAACCGTGAAAGCCTTGATCTTTCGGCTATCGAGGCGCGTGAAAAGGCTCCGTTCGATTTTGTGAGCCGCGTTGACACCGGTGCACAAGAGCGCATCACGTCGATCATCCGTCAGTATTTCCCGAAAGACTGCATCATCGCCGAAGAGTCGGGCACGGTGACCAATGCCGGTGCCGATGGTGTCTGGTATGTGGATCCGCTCGATGGTACAACCAACTTTCTGCACGGCTTCCCTCATTATGCGGTGAGCATTGCCTATGCCTATAAGGGTCGCGTCATGGCTGCCGCCGTATACGATCCGGTTAAAGATGAACTCTTCAGTGCTGAGCGCAGCCGCGGAGCCTTCCTCAACAACGCCCGTATTCGTGTATCCGGCCGTACGGATATGTCCAAAGCCTTGATCGGTACCGGTTTCCCGTTCCGTCGCAACGACGACTACGCATCTTTCTTGCCCAAACTCGAAAGCGTGACTCGCTCCTGCGCCGGCCTGCGCCGCGCTGGATCCGCTGCTTTGGACCTGTGCTACGTTGCCTGCGGTCGTCTGGATGCCTATTGGGAAGCCAATCTCAAGAGTTGGGATCTTGCCGCAGGCTCTCTGATTGTCCTTGAGGCTGGCGGCCTGGTGACCGATCTTTCCGCTGGCGAAGATTATCTTGGCACCGGCGGCATCTGCGTCGGCACTCCCAAGATCTTTGCTCCGTTGCTCATGAAAGTGTCCGACGTTCACGCAGCCAACTAAACCTTCTTTTCTCGCATCGTCTCATGACCGACTCTACGCAGCCGCTAGCCGTAAGCGGCACGGGAGGGTGCGACCCTTATGCGGGTCACACCCCCATCATGCGTCAGTATCTGACGCTCAAAGATAAACACCCGGGCGTCATGCTTTTGTATCGCCTGGGTGATTTCTACGAAACTTTCTTTGACGATGCGATCAAAGCAAACCGAATCCTAGGCCTGACACTGACGCGCCGAGGTAAGGATCTGCAGGGCAATCCTATTCCGATGGCTGGAGTACCTGCCGCCACTCTCGAGCAATATCTTGCTCGTCTTGTCAAGGCAGGAATTTCGGTTGCTGTCTGCGAGCAAATGACCGAAGCCGTTCCAGGCCGCAATATTGAGCGAAAAATCGTACGCATTGTGACTCCGGGAACACTTACGGACGGAGCGCTGCTCAATGACAAAAAGGATTCTCCTTTGGCAGCATGGGTTCCTGGCCGAAGCAAAACCGCTCAAGGAGCTCTGGTTTGGCTGACGCTTTCAAACGGCGACTTTAGAGCATGTAAATGCAGTGCAACGGACCTGCCCGGAGAAATCGCACGACTTACCCCCGGCGAAATTCTCTTGTCAGAATCGGTCAAAGAAAAAGCTCTTCCGGAAATTACCGATATTCCGCTTACCGCTTTGCCGGATTGGCACTTCGACAGTCAGCGCGGAGCGGCGCTGGTCAAGGAAAAATTCGGGCTGGAAGCACTTTCAGCTCGAGGGCTAGAAAACGAGCCGGAAATTCTTGCCGGTATCAACGCGATTTTGGGTTATGTGGAACAAACACAATGCGACGCATTGCCCTTTTTGCGCTCACCGGTTCTAGAGGAAAACGGAGCCTATGTAGCTCTGGATGCCGTGGCTCGACGCAACCTCGAAATCAGTGAGACGATTCGCGGAGACGAAGGCGATACTCTTATGCGCGTGGTCGACCATTGCCGTACGGCAATGGGGTCACGCATGCTGTTGCACTGGCTGCATCACCCGCTTCGCGACTTTAGCCTCGTACGTGCTCGACACGAAGCCGTCGAAGAACTTCTTAAGGACATACACCTTCGTGCACAGCTTGATGCCGATGTCAACGGATTGCCCGATATCGAACGCAACGCCGGGCGTATTGCACTCAAAAGCATCCGTCCGCGCGAAATTGCCGCGCTTCGAGACAGTCTAGAAAAACTCGAAAATTTTGCAGCATTAAAAAATGTCTGCCGCAGTCCGCTCCTGACAGAATTGACCAATTCCGCAATGATCGACGGCGAACTCTCTCGAGAGTTGCACCGTTGGATTGCTCCCGAACCTGCTGCATTGCTGCGCGAGGGCGATGTGATCGCTCAGGGAGCCGATGAGGAACTCGATAGTCTCAGAGCTTTGCGCGACAATGCCGGCGAATTTTTGGTCAATCTTGAAGCCAAGGAGCGCGAACGAACGGGACTGAGTTCACTGCGCGTGGAATACAACCGCGTCTCGGGGTACTACATTGAAGTCCCCCGAGCTGCAGCCGAACGCGTTCCCGTCGACTATCGACGCCGTCAAACTCTCAAAAATGTCGAACGTTTCATTACTCCGGAACTCAAAGCTTTTGAAGACAAAGCCCTCTCCGCTAAAGAACGCTCTCTTGCGCGAGAAAAAGAGCTCTGGGATGCATTAATGGATCGACTGCAGGTCTTCGTCAAGCCTCTGCTTGATGCCGCGTCCGCTGTCGCTTCGGCAGATGCTTTGCTGTCCTTTGCCAAGCATGCAGAAACCGCAGACTGGGTCAAACCCACAATGAGTGCTGTTCCGGGAATAGAACTTCAACAAGCACGTCATCCCGTCGTCGAACATGCGCTTGAACACTACGTACCCAATGACTGCTCGCTGATTCCTTCACGACGCTTGTTGGTCATCACCGGTCCCAATATGGGCGGTAAATCCACCTACATGCGTTCAGTGGCGCTTGTTGCACTGCTCGCCTGCGCAGGAAGTTTTGTTCCCGCTAAGAGCGCTCGTATCGGACCGATTGACCGTATCCTGACGCGTATCGGAGCTTCCGATGATTTGGCTCGGGGTCGATCCACTTTCATGGTGGAAATGACGGAAGCTGCGGCTATCTTGCATCAAGCAACCCCCAATTCGCTCGTGCTAATGGACGAGATCGGTCGAGGCACCTCCACCTTTGACGGTTTAAGCTTGGCCGGAGCCATTGCAAAAGAACTCGCGGTAACAACCAAAAGCTTTACCCTGTTTGCAACTCACTACTTCGAACTCACTCAACTTGCGGCAGAAATTCCTGAGGTTGCCAACGTTCACGTCAGTGCACGTGAGACCAGTCGCGGCATTGTATTCATGCATGATGTCAACGAAGGACCCGCTAACCAGTCCTACGGCATTGCCGTGGCTGAGCTAGCAGGTATCCCAAGCAGTGTCACGCGCAGGGCTCGAGCCATTATGGCTGAAATTGAAGCACGTTCAGCAGTCCACAATTCACAACTCGATCTTTTTGCTGTTGAACCTATTCCCGCTCCCGCCATCGTTGAAGAAAATACAGTTATCTCTGCAGCGCAAGCCTTTACACAAGAACTCTGTTCGATGGACGTTGACGACATGTCTCCTCGTGAAGCATTGTCAATGCTCTACTCTCTTCGAGAAAAAGCTCGGGAAGTTTTAGAAAAAGAGTAAATTCCGCTTTAAGGTCTACTCGTAAGACTCGTTCGAGATCAATTTCGAACGAGTCTTTTTTTACTTTGGTCTTCCCCAGAACAATCCTTAGGTTTGTTCTAAGCAGCAATAAAACCCCGCATTCGTCTGCATTTAGTCCAATGTTGTCTAACTCGTCACTCAAGCATATCTAAGAAAATTCTGGTTGTTGATTGAAATCAACCGTATGAAGTCTGAGTTATTTGATAGCTCTGGTTAAAGAGAACAGAAAAGCAAAAACCCCCGAAGGAATGATCCAACGGGGGTTTCGCATAATGGATTAGCCTGGCAGTGACCTACTTTCACTGGAAATACAACCAACTAT
>DXSO01000071.1 GCA_019410445.1 Sutterella sp. | reverse complement strand
TTTTCCTGTTCATGAATATCCCCAGAAAGTGTCTCACTTTCTGGGGACAGTTCAAAAGGCACCGCTTTTTTGTGAATTCAGATCCTAGAGTAGAGCTTCTACCCGTCTGTATTGAGCCAAATCGTGACAGGACCATCATTCACGATGTTAACGACCATGTGTGCGCCAAACACTCCAGTGGAAGTCTTCAGTCCTGACGCTTTACATTCTTCAACAAAAACATCAAAGAGACGCTTTGCCTCGTCAGGTGCAGCCGCCGGCGTAAAACTCGGACGGTTGCCGCGAGAAGTGTCAGCCGCCAAAGTAAACTGCGATACCAGCAAAAGATCGCCTTTCGTATCCACGACCGAGCGATTCATCTTGCCGTTTTCATCTTCAAAAATGCGGCATCGCAGTACTTTCTGAGCCAGAAGACGCGCCTTTTGCTCGCTGTCTCCCTTAACTGCACAAACAAGCACGCAAAGCCCCTTTTCAGCCTGTCCTACAGTCTGATCGTCAACCGATACAGAGGCTTGCGCCACGCGCTGCAGCAAGGCGATCATCAAGCCACCGTCACTTTCGCCCAACGGCGCTTGCCGACCTGAAGCGTGTACACACCCGGCTTGAGTTTGAGACCACGATCCGAGACCTGCTCGCCATTGAGTCGAACCCCGTTCTGATCAATATTGCGGTTGGCTTCGCTGGTGCTCTGACACAGCCCCGCTTCCTTAATCAAACGAGCAATGCCGATTTCTCCGTTCTGTGCAGCCACTGTGACTTCCGGAATCTCCGAAGGCATTGCACCGGCACGGAATCGATTATTGAATTCAGCTTCGGCAGCATCTGCCGCCTTTTCATCATGAAAACGCGCCACAATCTCTTTGGCCAAGAGCACCTTTGCGTCACGCGGGTTGCGTCCGTTCTCGCACTCATTCTTGAGCTGAGCAATATCGGCATTGCTCTTCAAGCTGAGCAGGTTATACCAATCCCACATCAGCGTATCGGAAATGCTCATCACCTTCCCAAACATTTCATCGGCACCTTCCGTAATGCCAATGTAGTTATGCTTGGACTTGCTCATCTTGTTGACGCCATCGAGACCAACCAACAAAGGCATCGTGAGAATGCACTGCGGTTCTTGACCATACTGTCGCTGCAGTTCACGCCCCACCAGCAAATTAAACCGCTGATCGGTACCTCCGAGTTCCAGATCGGACTGCAGCGCAACAGAGTCATACCCTTGCATCAAGGGATAAATCAACTCATGCACGGCAATAGGAAGCTGCTCGGCAAAGCGCTTGGCAAAGTCATCACGCTCAAGCAGTCGGGCTACCGTGTATCGACTGGCAAGTTGAATGAGTCCCGTTGCACCCAAGTCATTGCACCACTGAGAATTCCAACGCACCTCCGCTTTTTCAATGTCAATAACGCGGCCGGCCTGTTCCAGATAGGTCTCTGCATTGACCTTGATTTGTTCCGCCGAAAGCGGAGGACGTGTGGTATTGCGCCCGGTCGGGTCTCCAATTGCGGCCGTGAAATCGCCAATCAAGAAGATCACCGTATGCCCCAGATCCTGCAACTGGCGCAGTTTATTGAGCACCACTGTGTGACCAATATGAATGTCGGGAGCTGTGGGATCCAGACCGAGCTTGCAGCGAAGCTTGCTTCCGGTAGCTTTTGCGCGAGCTAACTTCTGCTCAAGCTCACTTTCAATCAAAAGCGTATCAGTGCCGCGTGCGATGGTTGCCATTGCATCCTTGATCTCGGACGTCACTTCGTATTTCTTTTCTTCGGTACGGGGAGTTTCAACGGACATCGGTATTGTTTTTCTTCAAAAAAATCTTTTGCTTCAAGGGATCGTTGCACATGCAACAAACGCACGACATTGTACCGAAGCCTGTTGAGAATAGTCCGAGGACTCATCTGTCCCTTGCAAAAGCAGGCAAATGAAAAAATGCAAATTCTTTGTGTTTTTTACAGACAAGAAAAGAAGGGCAAACTAAAATATTTGTTTGGCTTGACCTTCTCTGCGTAATCACCGCAGTCGTCATTTCTTCAGCACTCTTTTCTACATGACCTCTCAGCTTATCGTCGGTAAAGAACTCAGACGCCTGGGCAAAGGCGTCATTGATCTCGTGCGTTCCAGACGTCTTTCAAAAGTCGGTCAGGGCGGCGTGACTCGTACCTACTTGGCAGCGTTGGGCATTTTCTGTCTGCTGCCCATTGCTGCTACGGCCGCACTCTATTACACGATACCAAGCGAAACACTGACGTCAACTCCCGTAAGAACTCTGACGATTGAAACCGTACGCCTGCCCGATTTAAGAGGGCAGATGGCGGCAATTGAAGCTGTCACTGATCCTATTTCTCACGAGCTGTTCGTGCGCGAAGCAGAAACACTTACTTCACTTCTGGCTCGCCTGCAAATCAAAGACGCTCAAGCCAAAAATTTCATCATGCGCTCTCAACAAGCCCAAGCGCTTGTTTATCCCAAACAAGGTCAGTTTGTCTCCTCCGTCACCGGTAAAGACGGCAAACTTGAGGAACTGCGTCTTTACACCGACAGCGATATTTCCGGCGAGGGAAAGTTACTCGAAGTTCGACGTACCAATAAAGGTTTTGAAGCTCGTACCACACCCTATGAGTTTGATACGGAACTCACTATGGCTACGGGCATCGTCACCAACTCCCCTGATGCCAGCCTATTGAGTGCAGGTGTTCCTGCCAAAATCATCGAGCAAATGCATTCGGCTTTTGACTTTGATCGTGATGTCGTCAGCCAGCTCAAACGAGGCGATGCTTTCCGCCTAATCTATGAAACCAAGTTTGCAGAAGGAAGTTTTGTCCGCTATGGAAAGCTGCTAGCAATGCAACTTGATCATGACGGAAAAACCACTGAACTTTTTCGCTTTGATAACGATGGCGCCGGCGGAAATTTTTACGATGCCGACGGCAAAATTTCTCGGCGCACTTTTATGCGTGTGCCTTTAGACGTGCAGAGCGTCACCAGTGAATTTTCTCCGATGCGTCGTCATCCGGTCACTGGCGTACTACGTCCTCATTTAGGCACTGACTTTCGCGCTCCCCAAGGCGCTGTGGTGCGTGCTGCTGCCGATGGTACGGTGGAATTCGCCGGTGTCGGCACCGGTTACGGAAACTATATCCGCCTTGGTCATGGTCCGGGAATTCAGACGCTTTACGCCCATTTGAGTTCCATTGAAAAACACATTAAGCGCGGTGCACAAGTCAAATATGGAGAAGTTATTGGCCGCGTGGGGCAAACAGGTTTGACCACCGGACCTCACCTGCACTACGAATTAAAGTTCGGCAACGTTCAAATCAACCCGATGACAGTGAGGTTGCCGGACACGCAAACACTCACACCATACCAATATGCTCAGATGGAAGTGCTCATCGCTCCTTTGCGAGCCAAACTTGCCCGCTTGCAACAAGTTCAAGTAAGCAGCCTGGCCGCAGCCGGCGACGCCTCCCAAACAAACTAAAATACAACCACAACTCATACCGTATCGGAGATTTTCAATCATGGCCAAGACAGTGACCCTGGGTTTGATGTCAGGAACCAGTCTTGACGGCGTCGATGCCGTCGCCGTCGATTTTTCCGGAGTGGGACCGCGTCTTACCGGCCATCACCACGTTGAATTTCCTAAAGATCTGAAGGAAAAACTTCAAGCTCTCTGCCAACCCGGCGACAATGAAATTGATCGCATGGGACAGGCATCCGTAGAACTCGGCAAGTTCTACGTCACCTGCATCAACGAATTGCTCGACGAAGCCGACATCGGCCGCAAAGACGTAGCAGCCGTCGGAATCCACGGTCAAACGATCCGTCATCGTCCTGAACAGGGCTGGACGCTGCAGCTCAACAACCCTGCGCTCGTTGCCGAACTTTCCGGCCTTGACGTAGTCAGCGACTTCCGCTCTCGTGACATTGCCGCCGGCGGCGAAGGCGCGCCGCTTGTTCCGGCATTTCATCGTCAGGTCTTTATGGGAGAAGTGGCTCGCTCCGTCGTCAATATCGGAGGCATCGCCAACGTTACCTTCCTGCCGCCCCGCCGTGGCTACGGCAAAGTGATCGGTTTTGACTGCGGCCCCGGCAACATTCTTCTTGACGCATGGTGCCGCAAGCACATTGCTCGTCCATTTGACACCAATGGCGCGTGGGGAGCAACGGGGCATATCAACGAAGACTTGCTCGAAAAACTCTTGTCCGACCCTTATTTCGATCGCCAGCCCCCCAAGAGTACTGGTCGAGAACATTTCAATCTGCAGTGGCTTGAGACTCAGCTTGCCGGTTTCGATAATCTGGAGCCGGTTGATGTCCAGGCAACGCTTGTCATGCTCACTGCGCGTACGATCACGGACGCCATCAAGAAGTTTGCCGGCCGTACTGAAGAAATCTATCTGTGTGGCGGCGGCGCTCTCAACGGAGCGCTTGCACAATGCATTCGTGAATGTGCTGGTGACAATGTTTATGTGCGTTCGACATCGGCTTTGGGCGTAGACCCCATCCATGTGGAAGCCATGGCCTTTGCCTGGCTTGCTTGGGCGTTCCTGCAGAAAAAGCCGGCCAACCTGCCCGAAGTCACCAACGCTACCGGCGCACGTGTTCTCGGAGCTCTCTATCCGCACTGATCTGCACGCATAGATTGCACAATGCAAGCGACCGAACGGTATCTTTCGTTCGGTCGCTTGTTGTTTGCTTAAAGGCTCCTTAGACTTCGGTTAATCCCGCATTCTTGATCGGCGCTCAAGCGCTTAAAATTCGCGTTTTTTCAACTTCCCGGCCCAACTGACAACAGACTGACTTGTAATGGCACAAGCCGGCCTCGCGCCTGCGACCGAATTTCGACGTCTTTTTTACCGCCATGTCGTTCGTTTCTTCCGCTAAAGCATTTTTGGGCAGTCTGCCCATTCATCGCTTTCATCCCGTCACTCTTGACTCGCTGAGAAACTACAACACCCGAATGCTTACGCGCGACATCAGCGCAGGTCTGACTGTCGGCATGGTCGCACTGCCTCTGGCCATGGCTTTCGGCATTGCTTCCGGTGTTCCTCCTGAAGCTGGCATCTATACAGCCATCATCGCCGGGTTTCTGATCTCCCTTCTGGGCGGCTGCCGCGTACAGATCGGCGGTCCCGCCGGCGCCTTCATCGTAATCATTTACGGCATCATCGCCAATTACGGTCTAGGCAACCTTCTGCTTGCCACGATTGGTTCAGGGATCATTCTCTTTTTAATGGGACTTTTTAAGCTTGGCAGCTTCATTCGCTTTATTCCCGTCTCAATCGTCATCGGCTTTACAAACGGTATTGCCGTGCTGATTGGCCTCAGCCAGGTCAAAGACTTCTTGGGGCTGACGATCGAAAAAATGCCTGCGGATTTCTTCCATCAAATCCAAACCCTTTACGCACACTTGGATACATTCAATCCCTACGCGTTCGGTGTTGCAATCGTCAGCTTTCTGATCGTTAAGTTTTGGCCGAAAGGCTACGTCATGGGTGGCGCACCTTGGAAGCGCTGGATGGCACATCTGCCCGGCACGGTCGTTGTGTTGGTCGCCTCGACAGTTGTTGTGTCGATCTTCAATCTTCCTGTCGAAACAATCGGCACAAAATTCGGCGGAATTCCTCAAAAACTTCCTGATCTGACGTTGCCGGATTTTTCTTGGAGTGCCGTCAAAAACCTCATTGGTCCGATGATCACGATTGCTCTTTTAGGTGCTATTGAGAGCTTGCTGTGTGCTCGCGTAGCCGATGCCATGACAGATGATCGTCACGATCCCAATCAGGAGCTTATGGGGCAAGGGGTAGCCAATTTTATCGTTCCCTTCTTCGGCGGCATTCCGGCTACCGGCACAATTGCCCGTACTGTCACCAACATCAAGAGCGGCGCCGCCAGCCCCTTAGCTGGAATTGTGCATGCGCTCACTCTGCTCGTCGTGATTTTGGCAGCAGCTCCTTTGGCCGGAGATATTCCGCTGGCCGCTTTGGCTGCTATTTTGTTCTTTGTAGCCTGGAACATGGGCAATTGGCGTGAATTCTCCCGTCTTCGCCAAATGACGATGAGCTACAAAGCCACGCTGATCACCACATTCTTGCTTACGGTCATTTTCGACCTGACAGTTGCCGTGGAAGTTGGGTTGCTTGTGTCCTGCGTATTCTTCATCTATCGCATGAACACGCTTACCCGCGTGACACGCCAAACGCTGCCGTTTGATATGCCTGAAACCGTCGAGTGTTGGAAGCTCACCGGTGCACTCTTTTTCGGCTCAGTCAGCAAGCTAGAGGAAGTCACCGACCCCAAACGAATCACTGCTGCTGATGCTGCTAAAGTCGTGATTCTCGACTGTACGGATCTACTCAACATCGATAACTCTGCAATGGACATCTTGCAGGTATTCCTGCGCGCGCTTAAACGCCGCAATCATGAGCTCATCATCGCCGGGGCTACTGGACACCCGCAGCGCCAATTGCAGCGTACCGGTATTGCCCAAAGTCTCGGAGCCAATTTCGTGCCCAACATTGAATTCGCTCAGCACCGAGCCAAAGAATTGCTCGTCGAAATTGAAAAAAAGGAAACCAGCGGCAAACCCGTGCTGTAACGAAAAAAGAGCCTTCGATTTAAGCCGAAGGCTCTTTTTTTCATCATGCTGTCGGCATGTCCACCGTCACGCACAATCCCTTCTTAGTCTGTGGATCCGTCCAGTCCAGACTTATATTGCAGTCGTATCGATCTGCAATGGTTTTGCAAATTGCCAGTCCCAGCCCCGTTCCTGTTTGCTGAGTTCCAAGCACACGATAGAACGGATCAAACACACGCTCGCGCTCGGCTTCTGCAATACCCGGCCCCGTATCGGCTACACACAAGCGCGTGCGCTTGGTTTCACACTCAACCGAAATAGTCACACCCCCCTCGTCGGGAACATATTTCACGGCATTGTGAACAAGATTGCGTACCAAACAAAAAAGAGAAGCTTCCGGCAGCCCGACATAAGCGTCTTGCGCTTTGTCACTTTCAAAACCGATGACTTCCACGGCAATGTGCTTGCTTTCTGCTTCCCAATAAATTTCCTCAATAACGGAAGTCACTACCTTGAGACAATGAGCTTTCTGGGACTGCCCCTCTCCGGCCGCATCTTGACCTGCCTGCACTCGTTTGAGCATCAGCAACTGAGCAATTAAATTCGATAAACGAGCAATCCCCGCTCGGATATCTTTCACCGTCTTCTCAGCCTGCTCGGACATCGGCATTTCTGCCAAACGATCAACCTGCAGACTCAGTGCTGTAACCGGACTCCTCAGTTCATGAGCAGCATCAGCCACAAACCGAGTTTCGCGTCCTCGCAAATCCTCCACGCGAGCCAGCAGTCCGTTGACGGCAGTCATGATGCGTTCAAGCTCTTCCGGAACACCGTCAAACTGCAAAGCCCTCAAATCGTTGGCTTGACGTTCTTGAATTTCCTTTACGAGTCGTTGCACCGGCTTTAGCCCTTGCCAAAGAACCACCACAAGCACGATTAGCATCACGGGCGTAAGAATCAAAATCGGAGCCGCCGAAGTCAGTGCACGAACAAGAATTTCCTCATTTCGCTCACTGAGTCTCTGAGCCGCGGCCACGTGAGTACCGTCTGCGAGTGTTCTGAGGTAGAAGCGGTACCGATCACCTGCAAATTCCGCCGTATGCGCTCCATTGGTATAGGCTTGCGCAAACGTCACAGTCATAGCACGCCCTTTTTTATGAAGCATGCGCACAAGCACTGTCTCGCCGGCGCGCACGACAGCCTCTTTGCTGTCGTCATCTAATTGGAACTGATCTTCAAAAAGATCATCGTCCATGGTGAGAGCACCGTATTGCGGAAGTTTCTCGCCTTTGTCCGAACCCGGCCCGTAAAAACCTCCATTGGTAAGCTCCTGAATTTTGTCGCGCTGACGCTGCTGAACAATGTCTCGCGACAGCATGCCAACCACTTCCTTGAGAAGCTCATCCTGCCGATCTTTCGCCTCTTCATACCCAATGGCAAAGCTAAGGGCTGCCGTGACGAGAGAAAATAAAGCCAACGTGCCGGCACACCACAACGCCACACGCTTTAAAAGTGAATGTCGCCTCCACTGCAGCATTTCTCAACGTCCTGCCGCTCGACCTTTGTGAACCATCCAACCGAGACCTCTCACGTTGCCAATGGCATCAGCCCCTAGTTTCTTGCGCAAGCCATGAATGATGAATTCCAAGGCATTGCTCTCGGGCATGTCTCCCTCACCGTAAAGCCGCTCTTCGAGCGTACTGCGCGAAAGAATGGCTCCCGGTCGAGTCATCAGCGCTTCCATCAAATCAAACTCACGTTTGCTCAAGGGCACTTCTTTGTCTCCTTGAGACAGATGCAGTCTGATCGTTTTGGTTTCGCAATTCAGGCTCATCGCTCCGTTGCTCAGTATCCGTTCAGCTGTCTGAGCACCCCCTCGGCGCCTTTCGATCGCTCTTAAACGAGCCAAAACCTCGGACATATGAAACGGCTTGACAACATAATCATCAGCGCCTGCATCCAAACCTGCCAACCGATCATCCAACCCGTCGCGAGCCGATACGATGACGATGGGGG
>DXSO01000070.1:580-8778 GCA_019410445.1 Sutterella sp. | reverse complement strand
CAAAACAATTTAGGGAAGCGGCAGTTCATTAGGTTTGATCCGCGCTTAGTTAAAAACCTGTCTCACAAAGTGGGGACAGTTCATTTTGGGACGCCTTTTTCATACGCATACATCAGTGCACTTTTGTCAGCACCGAAGAAAGCTCTCGAAGCTGTTCCACAAAAGCGGCGACTTTTCCTTTCAGCGCAACATTCTCAGCACGCAGATTTGCAAGTTCAGCTTCGCAAGCGCTCTGCCCCTGAGCTGAGAGTTGCTCGAGCTCTGCCAACTTACCCTTCAGATCCGCAATTTGCTGCTGAGAAGCTGCAAGTTCAGCTTGAACACTTTCGGTTCGGCTACGCTCTTGTTGAAGAGTTTGCGTAAGCGCCAAGACTTTTGCCACCTCAGCTGACAAAAGTTCTTTGGCATTCTCAGCCTTGCCATGTTCCTCTTCAACCTGGGCTCGAAGTGACTGCACTTCTCCGCGCAAAGCAGCCAACTCTTCAGCCGCAACACGATGGATTTCATCCTCAGGCACCGATGGCGACGCTGCATTTACTTCCGGCACTGATGTCGCTTCCGGAGCACAACACGGCTGAGCCTGCGATACGGCTTGTGCGACAATCTGCTGATTCTGATCTACCGCCATAGACTCAGGCTGTTCCTGCCCCATAGCATCTGTTTGTTCTGTTTGCTGCGTCTGCTCGGTATTTTCCTGCGGATCAACTGCGTTTTCTTTCGTCTGGTTGACCGAATAATCAACAGGAAAAGCCATTTCCTGCTTTAGTCTGGATTTCGCCTGCTCGATCGTAAGATGCTCAACGTAGAGCAACTTTTTAATGCGATTGATGAGCGAAATATCCGACGCGTTGTACATATGTTTGGGCTTGGAATTGTCGGCGGTCAATTCCGGGAAATGCAACTCCCAATAACGGAGAATGTACGGGGCAAGGCCGCATTGAGCCGAAACTTCCTGCAGCGAATAAAAACGACCGGAGTGAATGCTGTCGCTCATGTGAACTTCTTTCTGTGGGCAATAAAAAAACCGACGAACATCGGAACATGTGCGTCGGTTTTTAAGAATTGTTGATCCGAAACCGCACGCGGTGTTTAGCCTGTGAAGTTTAGCGGATCGGATGCGCTCTTGTTAGCCTATTTTTCAGTCTTCGTTAAGCATCGGACCGTTATATCCAGCTACGGCATCGCGCATAAACGGTGCCGGCAGGAAAGTAACCACTCGACGAGCGCTGATCTCATAGGGAGTTCCCGTACGAGGATTGCGTCCGGGGCGAGCTTGCTTGTCGCGCGTGCTGAAAGTGCCGAAATTGGCAAGCTTGATTTCTCGTCCCTGAGCAAGGGCAGTTTGCATCTCTTCGAAAATCGACTCAACCACCTCATTGGCTTCAGCACGGGACAAACCAACATGTTCCTTGAGCATTTCAATGAAATGCATCTTGGTAAGCGTCGGCATCGTACCTTCCGTGTTGGGGAACATTGCATCAAGCGAGCCGCTAATAGAGCTTTGATTATCCATCTTTCTTGTTTTTTTCAAGTTAAATCAAAAGGGTGTCGCATTCTACAGGAATTTTTCGTTCCTGTTAGTGACGAAGCGTCGCCCCAAGCTCCGCAAACACTTGTTCGACCGCTTCAAATGCAGCATCAGCTTCTTTTTCTCCGATCGCTTCCGCTCCAAGTGTCGAGAGCGTCAACCGGAACGCCATACTCTTTTCCGTTGATCCTTCCGGACGATATACATCAAACAAGTCAAGCGATTCAATAATCATCGCTTCGGGCTTAGTGCGACGAATGCGGTTGACTGCATCCTGCAACTGCGCGCAAGTTACGTCGTTGGGCACCGTCACACTGATGTCTCGATGTACCGGCTGGAATTTGCTGACAGCTCGAGCACTCGGCACAGGCAATTCACAAAGCGCAGCAACTTCAAGTTCGAAAACCACCGGCGGCTTAGCCAAGTCATATGCACGGCAAATCTTCGGATGCAGTTCTCCCACAAAACCAACGGTTTTACCGTCAATAAGTACACGGGCGCAGCGACCAGGATGCATAGCCGGATGCTCTGCAGCTTCAAACGAGGCCTTAAGCGGTGAAATCAAACTCTCCACATCGCCTTTGACATCAAAGAAATCTACGGAGCGCTTGGTTTCAGCCCAGCAATCTTCATGAGCATCGCCGTACGCGAGACCTGCAATATGCAGAGGCTGACGAACACCCTTGACGGTTGTTTCACTGTCCGTCACGCTTTCGTCCGGGAAAAAGACTCGGCCAAGCTCGAAAATACGAACGTTTTCAGCCTTGCGATTGAGATTGAAACGCAAAATGTCCACGAGTCCGCCCAACAGCTGCGTTCTCATCACGGACAACTGACTGGCAATGGGGTTGAGCAAACGAATAGGACTGTCGTTTCCTGCAAAATCCTTTTCCCATTGTTCTTCAACAAAGCTGAAGTTGATGAGTTCCTGGTATCCCAGACCTGCCAAGGACAAGCGAAGAGCATGATTGGAACGCGTCCCTTCGGCACGAGCACGCATACCGCAGCGTGCCAACGGGGGAAGATCCGGCAATTTTTCATAGCCGTACAGACGTGCGACCTCTTCGACAAGATCCTCTTCGATTTCGATATCGAATCGATACGACGGACTTGTCACCACAAAATCGGCTCCATCACGCACAAACTCAAAGCCCAGACGAGTAAAGGCCTGCGCCATAAAATCGTCGGAGATGTCCACACCAACGATCTTGCGGCAGCGATCGGGACGCATGCGTACCGTACGTACTGCCGGGAGATTGACGCACTGATCGTCAACCGGACCGACCTTAGTCTCCGGCGTGCCGCAGATGTCCAAAACCAATTGGGTTACATAGTTGATGTGTTCAACATTAGAGGCCCAGTCAACGCCACGTTCAAAACGGTAGGCGGCATCCGTCGAGAAATTGAGCTTGCGGCAACGCCCCTGAATGGCAACTTGCTGCCAGAAAGCCGCTTCAATGAAGATGCTGACAGTGTCATCGCTAATTGAGGTAGGTTCACCGCCCATAATGCCGGCGATAGCCTGCGGACCGGTTTCATCGCAGACGACGCCGTAGTATTCGTCAAGCTCTGCCGTCTGCCCATTGAGCAGTTCAAGCTTTTCACCCTTCTTTGCCCAACGCACGGTGACATCACCGTTGAGCTTATCCAGATCGAAGAAATGCGTCGGACGGCCAAGTTCAAGCATGACATAGTTGGAGATATCCACCAGTGCCGAAATACTGCGCTGACCGGATCGCTCCAGACGATCTTTCATCCACTGCGGCGTTTGAGCCTTGGCATTGAGACCCTTGATGATACGACCGGTAAAGCGACCGCAAAGATCCGGTGCCAACACATGCACAGGTTTAACGCAGGAGCATGTCGGCTCAACAGCCTTGAATTCGGGCATATTCAGCGGCGCACCTGTGATGGCATGCACGTCGCGAGCTACGCCGATAATCGAAAGGGCGTCTCCGCGATTGGGCGTGAGCTTAATTTCAAAACGCTTGTCGTCGAGCTTGGCGTATTCGCGAATATCCATTCCAACGGGAGCGTCTGCGGGCAGAATCCACAGTCCCTGATGGTCTTCATTGATACCGAGTTCACGTGCCGAGCACAGCATGCCGAAACTTTCAACACCGCGCATCTTGGCCTTCTTGATCTTGAAGTCCCCCGGCAAAACAGCACCGATCAGAGCGCACGGCACCTTAACCCCAGTCTTCACATTGGGTGCGCCGCAAACGATCTGCAAAGGCTCGGCAGCACCGACATTGACCTTGCATACATGCAGATGATCCGAATTTTCATGATCTACGCAGTCAACGACCTCAGCAACCACGACACCTTCAAATGCAGGTGCAATTGCCGAACATTCCTCAACCTCCAGGCCTGCCATCGTCATGGCGTCGTCGAGCTGCTGACTCGTCAATTCCGGATTCACGAAACTGCGCAGCCATTCTTCTGAAAACAACATTTTCTCTAACTCCCAACCGATTATTTGAACTGACGCAGGAAACGCAGGTCGCCTTCAAAGAAAAGGCGCAGATCGTCAATGCCGTAACGCAGCATCGTCAAACGTTCCAAACCGGAACCAAAAGCAAAGCCGATATATTTTTCAGGGTCAAGTCCATAGTTGCGAATGACATTCGGATGCACTTCACCGGCCCCGGAAATCTCAAGCCACTTACCCTTGCGCGGACCACTCGTAAAGGCCATATCCACTTCCACGGACGGTTCAGTAAACGGGAAATAGCTCGGACGGAAACGCACCTTCAAATCTTCCGTTTCGAAGAAACGACGAAGGAAGTCGGTGTAAACGCCCTTGAGATCAGCAAACGAAATGTTGTCGGCAACCCACAGACCTTCGACCTGATGGAACATCGGAGAATGCGTTGCATCACTGTCGACTCGATAGGTGCGTCCCGGAGCAATAACCTTGATCGGCGGAGTATGCGTACGAGCATAACGAACCTGCATCGGCGAAGTATGGGGACGCAACGGCAACTGCATTCCCTTTTCATCGCAGCGGTCGACATAGAACGTATCCTGCATCGAGCGAGCCGGGTGATTGGGCGGATTATTCAAAGCCGTGAAGCTGTACCAATCGCTCTCGATCTCCGGACCATCAGCCACATCAAAGCCGATCGAAGCAAAGATCTCTTCAATGCGCATCCAAGTGCGGATAACAGGATGGATACCGCCACGAGCAATCGTGCGTCCGGGAAGCGTTACATCCACAGCCTCGGCAGCAAGCTTAGCCTGCATGGCAGCATCAGCAATTTCTTCGCGGCGAGCGTTCAAAAGCGCTTCAACTTGAGCCTTAGCTTTATTAATAGCGGGACCACGTTCACGCTTTTGTTCCGGCGTCAAGCCGGCCAAACCTCGCATCATGGCGGTGATGGCGCCGTTTTTGCCGATGTATTTGGCCTTGGCGTCCTCAAGAGCGGCGCTCTGTTCAGCGGCCGCGAAATCGGCCTTTGCCGATTCCACGATTTGCACTAAATCATCCATTTCTACACACCCGGTAGGTTGAATCAACTTTCATTTCGCTCATGCGTGAAGCCGTATATAACTCGCACACATGCAACTATCCGCTTGTTCGTGCGAACAAACGGATTTAATTTTGACGGATTTTCGGTAAAAAAAAGAGGTCCGGCAACTTTTCAGCACCGAACCCCTTTTTTGAACCAGACCGTCGATCATCGGTCAACGGTCTTTTTTGTTCCGTTCTCTGATTAGGCCAGAGCAGCCTTGGCCTGAGCAACGAGGCTGGCGAAACCGGCCTTGTCGAACACAGCCATGTCGGCGAGCACCTTACGATCAAGCATCACGCCAGCCTTCTTGAGGCCATTCATGAAGCGGCTGTAGGTGAGACCGTTGGAACGGGTTGCAGCGTTGATACGAGCAATCCACAGACGACGGAACACATGCTTCTTGTCACGGCGGTCACGATAAGCATACTGACCAGCACGCATCACAGCCTGCTTTGCAACGCGGAAAACGTTGTTGCGACGCAGACGGAAGCCCTTGGCGAGGGCAAGAATCTTCTTGTGACGGGCACGAGCCGTCACGCCACGCTTAACTCGGGGCATCTCTATCCTCTCCTCTTCTTATGCGTAGGGCATCATGCGATGGATCGACTTGCTGTCAGATTCGTGAATGGTAACCATACCACGGAGCTGACGCTTATTCTTCGTCGAACGATGGGTCAGGATATGACGCTTGGTGGCGTGGCCGCGCTTGATGGAACCGCCGGAACGGACCTTGAAGCGCTTGCTCGCTGCCTTCTTTGTTTTCATCTTCGGCATTTGGCCGTACTTCCTTATGATTTGTCGGAACTCCAGGCGCAGGACTTCTCTCCTGACTTCTTTTGCCCGCCCCGACTTTTTACAAGCCTGAAAGAGAACTTTCGTTCTCCTTCAGAGCATTAAGACGCGTGATTATACACAAAAAATTATTTTTTGCGCTTGGGAGCCAGTACCATGATCATCTGACGGCCCTCAAGCTTGGGCTGCATTTCGATCTGGGCTTCTTCCGCAAGCTCATCACGGATACGATGCATGATTTGTGCACCCAGATCCTGGTGAGCCATTTCACGACCACGATAACGCAGCGTGACTTTTGCCTTGTCTCCGTCAGCCAAGAAGCGGCGAAGTGCACGCAACTTGGTTTGATAGTCATTTTCGTCAGTGGCCGGACGGAATTTGACTTCCTTGACCTGAATGACCTTCTGACGGGCCTTCATTTCCTGGGCCTTCTTCTGCTCCTGATAACGGAACTTGCCGTAATCCATCAAACGGCAAACCGGCGGCTGAGCATTGGGCGCGACCTCAACGAGATCAACGTCGTGCTCCTCAGCCATACGAAGAGCTTCAGCAGTCGAAACAATACCGATCTGGGCGCCATCAACGCCGGTCAGTCGGACCTCAGGTACCCGAATCTCACGATTGATTCGGTGGTTGCGATCTTGTGCTATGGCACGTCTCCCAAAAAGTTTTCACCAGTGAGCAGTGAGTCAACGATCTAGATCGAAGACCCGGAGGCGGCTTGCCAAAGGCCGTCGCCTCCCGTATCTCACTTCCGTGATCAGTCGTCCGTGTTTTTGCGAGTCTGATCCTCGCTCACCACACGGGAAATAAATTCATCGATAGTCATGACGCCGAGGTTTTTGCCTCCGCGTGCACGCACACTGACCGTGCCGGACTGCGCCTCTTTTTCACCAACAACGGCAATATAGGGCAGCTTCTGCAAAGTCAATTCGCGGATTTTATAGTTGATCTTTTGACTGCGCAAATCCTCGATAACACGAATACCAGCTTCGCGCATCTTTCGTGCAACATCGGCGGCAAACTCCGATTGAGCATCGGTGATTGATGCCACAGCCACCTGAATCGGAGACAACCAAACCGGCATTGCACCTGCGTAGTGCTCGATCAACATACCGATCCAACGCTCAAGCGAACCGAGAATGGCACGATGAAGCATAACCGGCACCTTGCGGGTATTGTCTTCTGCGACGTACTCGGCTCCAAGACGTCCCGGCATTTGGAAGTCCACCTGCACGGTGCCGCACTGCCAGGTACGACCCAGGCAATCCTTAAGATGGTATTCAATCTTAGGACCGTAGAAGGCTCCCTCACCCGGCAAAATTTCATACGGCAGTCCACATGCATCGAGCGATTCGATCAGAGCTGCTTCGGCCTTGTCCCAAACAGCATCTTCACCAATGCGCATCTCCGGACGAGTGGCTACTTTGTAGAGAATATCTTCAAAGCCAAACGTGTGATAGACATCACGCACAATACGGGTAAAGTCCACACATTCCTTCAAAATCTGATCTTCCGTGCAGAAAATGTGACCGTCGTCCTGCGTGAAGCCGCGTACACGCATTAAACCGTGCAGAGCTCCAGACGGTTCATTGCGGTGGCACTGCCCGAATTCACCGTAACGAAGCGGCAGATCTCGGTAGCTGCGCAATCCTGCATTGAAAAGCTGAATATGCCCAGGACAATTCATGGGCTTGAGAGCGTAGTAACGGTTTTCCGACTCTGTCGTAAACATATTGCTACGGTATTTTGCCCAGTGACCGGAACGCTCCCACAGTGAACGATCCAACAGCTGAGGCGCCTTCACCTCCTGATAGCCGTTTTCACGATAGATGCGGCGCATAAACTGTTCGACAACCTGCCACAATGCCCAACCCTTGGCGTGCCAGAAAATCAAACCAGGCGCTTCTTCCTGCAGGTGGAAAAGATCAAGCTCCTTACCGAGACGGCGATGATCTCTCTTCTCGGCCTCAGCAAGCATTGTCAGATAAGCGTCCTGATCTTCTTTCTTAGCCCAAGCAGTGCCGTAAATACGTTGCAGCATTTCATTCTTGCTGTCGCCACGCCAATAAGCACCAGCAACCTTCATCAGCTTGAAGACCTTCAGCTTTCCGGTACTCGGAACATGAGGACCGCGGCACAGATCGGTAAAGTCGCCCTGACGATACAGAGAAATAACTTCGCCTGCAGGAATTTCACTAATGATTTCAGCCTTGTAGTGCTCGCCGATACTCTTGAAGTAGGCTATTGCTTCGTCTCGCGGCAAGGTATAACGCTCAAGCGCAATGTCCTGCTTGACGAGTTCTTTCATTCGAGTTTCAATTTTTTCGAGATCTTCAGGCGTAAAAGCTCTCTCAAACTTG
>DXSO01000070.1:0-570 GCA_019410445.1 Sutterella sp. | reverse complement strand
TAGTAAAAGCCGTTTTCAATGGCCGGGCCAATCGTCACTTCAGCCGTCGGATAAAGCTGTTTAACCGCCTGCGCCATCAGATGCGAAGTCGAATGACGAATCAGCTCGAGAGCCTCGGGGTCCTTTGCCGTGATAATGGCCACCTTAGCATCGGTCTCAACAACGTAAGACAAATCGACAAGCTTATCGTCAACCTTACCGGCCAGCGCAGCCTTTGCAAGACCCGTGCCGATAGATGCTGCAATGTCGCCCACCGAGAGCGGCCCTTCGTACTGACGCACAGAACCGTCGGGCAAAGTGATTGAAAGCATTTCTAATCCCTTCCGTGTTAGCGTTACGCAAATGCGCGCGCCGAAATAAAAAAAAGAGTGCTGACTCTGTGAGCCGCACTCTTTTTCGTTCAACACCTTCGCGCGCCCGCAGACTTACTGTTTGCAGGTCTTCGTCGTTCGTACGAACTTAGACGAGCGCATTTGTTAGGTGTCTCCATAAAATTCTGGTAGGCACAATTGGACTCGAACCAACGACCCCCACCATGTCAAGGTGATGCTCTAACCAACTGAGCTATGT
>DXSO01000007.1 GCA_019410445.1 Sutterella sp. | reverse complement strand
CGACGCAAACGGCACAATCATCCAAACCAGATCCACGACTAACGACTGTGGCGCCTGTCACGGGCAACTTTGGAAAATTACGCGGCAAGCTCACCATGCCCACCAAAGGCACAATCGTTGCAAAATTTGGGCAAAGACGCGAAGGCGCAGCTTCGACATTGGCTTGGAGAGGCCTTCTTATTCGAGCCAAACAAGGACAAGATGTCGTTGCAGCCGGCCCTGGAACCGTCGTGTTTTCCGATTGGATGCGCGGTTTCGGCAACCTCTTAATCGTCGATCATGGCTCAAATTATTTGTCTGTCTACGCCAATAACGAAACGCTCTACAAGAGTGTGGGAGACTCTGTAAAACAAGGCGAAACAATTGCTAGCGTCGGCAGTTCAGGTGGTGAGGATGCCCCTGGCTTATACTTCGAACTTCGATACAAAGGGAAACCCTTTGATCCAACGCGTTGGATTGCCAAAAATTAATCCACGCAACAGCCAATAAAAAACACAAATACCGGTTGTTCACCAGACTTCTTCAAACAGTGCATTTATTTTTCGCTGTCGAAGACATGCTCAGCAACCGCGGGAAACGACACATGACTTCTCGACAACTCAAAAGCACCGCTTTTGCCATTCTTCTTGCCTCTAGTTCTTTGTTTGGCGCATCGTCTCTTGCCGCCGACACTCAGGCTCAAGAAAATATCCCGCTTGAAGAAATCGGTCTTTTTGCCGATATTTTCGGAACCATCAAAAATTATTATGTCGATGAAGTCCCGAGCAAAGATTTAATCGAAAACGCCATCAGAGGCATGGTCGAGGGCCTTGATCCACATTCTTCCTATCTCGATTTCAACGACTTCAAGGATATGGAAGAGTCCACAATGGGTGAATTCGGAGGTCTCGGACTGGAAGTCACCAAGGATGCTCAAGGCGTACGCGTCGTCAACCCCATTGATGATACCCCTGCAGCCAAAGCTGGTGTCATGGCTGGCGATCTGATTGTCAAAATTGACGGCAAATCAACCGCAGACCTAAGTTTGAATGAAAATGTCAAACTGATGCGAGGAAAGCCCAAAACCTCCATCACGCTCACCATTGCCCGCAAAGGGGTTGCTCAGCCTATTGTCATCAAACTCACAAGAGACATCATCAAGATTCAGTCCGTGAAATCCAAATCTCTTGGTGATGGACTTGCCTATATTCGCATTTCGCAATTCCAGGAACGAACAGCAACTGATGTCGCCGATGCCTTATTCAAGCTCAACAAGGCTACTCCATTGAAAGGCGTTGTGCTGGACCTTCGCAATAATTCTGGAGGACTCCTCAACTCGGCTATTGGTGTGTCGGCTGCTTTTGTTGAAAAAGGCACCCTCGTAGTGTCCACCCGCGGGCGCAATCCTGAGGATGAACGCAAATTTACCGCCGTTGAAAAGGATTACGCCACAGGCAAAACCAGTCAAGACAATATCGCCCGTTTGCCAGAAATCACCAAAACGGTTCCCGTTGTCGTCCTCATTAATTCTGCCTCTGCCTCTGCCTCAGAAATCGTTGCTGGAGCCCTGCAGGATCATAAGCGCGCCACGATCATGGGGACAAGAAGCTTTGGAAAGGGCAGTGTTCAGACCATCATCCCTATCCGGATGAAAAAGGATCAGACTACTGGAGTAAAGATCACTACTGCTCGTTACTACACACCGTCTGGCCGTACGATCCAGGCCACTGGAATTACGCCTGACATTGCTGTTGACGATACTCCTGAGGGAAACTACCCATCTTTCTCGATTCGAGAATCAGAGCTTGCTCATCATCTTGAAGTCAAAGATGACACCAAGAAAAAAGCTCAAAAAAATGACTCTCAATCCAACGATAAGAAAAATCTCGAAAAACCGAGTGAAGAGCACGAGGCAATGTCCGAGGAAGAAAGCATCATGCCAAAGTTGCGCTATGTCTTCGGCGATGACAAAGACTTCCCTTTGCAACAAGCCAAAGCTTTCCTCAAGGGTGAGCACGTCATCACACACGAAGAAACACAGGCAAAACTCAAGGCTGAGCGCAACAAGAAAAAGACTGATTCATCCTCAGAGACCAAGAAATGATCGACGGACGCTACAGTCGGCATATTTTGCTCAATGAAATTGGCTCGGTTGGACAAAACCGCATCGGCTCTTGCCGCGTGCTTATTATTGGTGCCGGCGGCGTTGGATGTCCCGCCGCTCTGGCATTGGTTGAAAGCGGCATAGGTGCTTTAACGCTTGCCGACTCTGACGTTGTTGATCTATCCAATCTACCTCGTCAGATCCTCCATACCGCTCAACGCCTTGGAATGAACAAGGCTCAAAGTGCCCGAATTGCGCTTGAAGCCATTAATCCAACAGTGCCGGTGACAGCTGTCACCGATTACGTGGATGAGGTAAAAATTCGACAAATTGCGGAAAACTGCGACATTGTTATTGATGCCTCCGATAACTTCCGTACAAGACACGCCAGCAACCGCGCCGTTAAAGCTCTCGGTAAGGTATTGATTTCTGCCTCTGCCGTTCGATACAGCATTCAATTGGCCGTTTTTGATTTCCGCAACGGTAATCCTGCGTGTTATCAATGCACTTTTCCCGAAGATGACGCAGTCGATATCAAAGCTTCCCAGACTGGGGTTCTCGCCCCCGTTACTTCGATAGCCGGCATGATGGCCGCAGAAGAAGCTCTCAAAATTGCCGCAGGCTTGACGCCTCCTTCCGTGGGCAACTTACTGATCCTCGATACCCTCTCCTGGGATTTTTCTTGCTTGAAGCTTTCAAGCGATCCCGATTGCCCCGTTTGTGCCCGTTACCGTTGATTCACCAAAGGTGTCCCCAATAAAAGGTAAGCGAAGTACTCTCCCCAAACGTACGACCAAGCACCAAATACATGGGACCCACCCATGTATCGCTGGCTATAAACACACTGGCAGCCCGATGCCATGATTGCTCTTCTCCCGGAATGCTCTCATGGATCACGCCATTCCAAACACGTCCAAACTCCAACGTGCCTCCAAGATAAACCGGCATTCTCAACTCACGCATGGTTCGACTCACATCGTGATACAACATCACTCTGCCAAAAGCCAACCGATCACCGGCATAGCGTCCGTATGGGGAACCTGAGAGATTAAACACTCCGCCAAGATTGTAGTTCCCTGCATCACTTGCCATCGCCCCCTTTCCACTCAGCAACAGCGTTGTCAACCGACCGATCGGAATGGGAAATCCCGCCTCGATTTCGTAATGCATATTTGGGTTGGTATGCCCTCCATCTTCCGTACCGTGCGGATTAAAGGCATAAGTAAGCGTTCCGTCGAAATAAAAGCCCTTTCTAGGAAAACTCGAATCATCCAACGTATCGAAATTTGCTCGGACGGATAAAAAAGTCGATGACTCCTGTTCCTTCAAATTTTCAACAAAGGCTTCCGTACGAATCTTGCTTTCGTACCACCCGCCTCCCACCGCCAGTCGACCCAGCCTAGGGAACTCATAACCCATGAACAACCCAGATTCAAATGTTTCCGTTCTGAACTTACCCACAGGAGTTTTCCCCTCGCCAAGATACAAATCAAACGGCTCCCACTGATAACTCATGCGAGGAGCCATAAACCAATTACCTGCTTCACCGATCGGCTGACGAAATTCCGAAAGGAACCTCTTGATTTCTCCAACCTGAATTTCATTGCGCCATTGACCGCCCCAATCATTAAGCCATCCCCATGTATGTGAGAGCAGTACATTGAATGTATTGGAGGATTGGAAATCTGACTGAACATTTCCTCCGAAGCGCAATGTTGAATATCCGATTGTTTTTTCTTCTGGTTCGAAAACCAACACCTCCGTCTTGTTTGGACCTGGCTCAAACCGAAACGGCACATTCATAAAGTCTCCGCTAGCCCACACATTGCGTGCAGACTCAGCAGCATCTTCATTGCTGACTGGTTTATCGGTATCGATATCTGCAATGGCAAGCACACGCTCAGGATTTACCCGCTTCAGCCCAACAACTTTAACCGCAGAAATATGGTGTTCCCCATCATTGATGGTCTTTGCATATCGGTCGCTTTGATAAAGGGCATATTCAGCTGAATCTTCTCTATAAGGCTCAAACCGCTCCTTCTGATCCATTACAGCCTTATATCCAATCTCAATAATTTCACGAGATCGCAAAAAATCACCGGAAGAAAGCTTTCCTAGGTTGGGTTCGATATAGATATCCTGTGGCCGAAGCGAAGCCAATGATTTACGAACATTCTGCTCCGTCAGTAAATTAACCACTTGCCCCATAACGCCCACGACACCCCGAATCGTTTCTCTCGTTCCCAGAGGTGTCCCTACGTTAATGGCTACAACAGCGTGCGCTCCCATGTCTCGAGCAACATCTATCGGCAAGTTATCAGTTAGTCCTCCGTCAACAAGAATTCGCCCTTTGTGCTCCACTGGTCGAAAAGCTCCGGGAACCGACATAGAGCAACGCATGGCTTGCGCCAACGAGATTTCCTTCTGAAGAACCACAGCCTGTCCCGTTTCTAAATCTGTGGCCACAGCTGCAAAAGGAATGTCCAACTGAGAAAGATCAAAAATACTATTGAACGACTGAGTGGATCGCTGCAAAAAAATATTGAGTTCCTGAGACGGCACGACTTGTCCTGGAAATTCCAACCCATTTTTTGTCAATCCAATCTGCAATGGGCCATAACCGCGACGATCATCATTCTTACCCTGCCAGTCCATACGTTCTCGATCTGGATTGGGTGCAAACATACGAGGCCAATTCACCGCAAGCGTAATCTCTTCAATCTGTTTGGCGCTGTAGCCTGCGGCATATGCTCCTCCAACCATCGCTCCCATGCTTGTACCAGCGATCACGTCAAACCGTACGTGAAGCTCCTCGAGCGCCTTCAATGCACCGATATGCGCAAATCCTCGAGCGCCTCCACCAGAAAGCACCAAACCCAGGCGAGGTTTATTTTCATCAATTTTTTGGGCATTCACGACGCCGAGGCCACAAAGCAAAATGACAATCACAGCGCCCAGCTTCGTACATATCGACTTCGCCGTACTGAGGGACTGAACCATAAGCGGAATATCTCGTGCAAAAAAGCGACTTAAATCTCTCTCATCTTAACGGCTCTATCGCTAATCGTTGCTTGTGATTTCAGAAGCGAAAAAACTTTTGAAATTTTTCCCAGCACAGTCCTCCGCAGTTCTCACGCAAGCACGCCAATACTTTACAATTATGGGCTGCGCTTGAATCCAAGCTATTTTTTAGAGACACCCACACAAAGAGGCCTTCTTCCATGGCGATGATCGAAATCAAAAATGTGAGCAAGTGGTATGGTTCCTTCCAAGTTCTAAAGAATTGCTCCACATCCGTTGAAAAAGGAGAAGTGGTTGTCGTTTGCGGTCCGTCAGGGTCGGGCAAATCCACTCTGATCAAAACCGTCAATGCACTCGAACCCTTTCAGCAAGGCGAAGTGCTGATCAATGGAATCAATGTCGGTGACCCCAAAACCGATCTACCGAAACTGCGTAGTCACGTTGGCATGGTATTCCAACACTTTGAACTCTTCCCGCATCTATCGATTACCGACAATTTGACTCTTGCTCAGATGAAAGTACTCGGTCGCTCGCGCGAAGAAGCCACCGAACGCGGTTTGGCATTACTTGATCGAGTTGGTCTTCTCAAGCATGCCCCCAAATTCCCCGGACAACTTTCCGGCGGTCAGCAACAACGCGTGGCCATTGCTCGTGCTCTTGCCATGGATCCCGTCTGCATGCTCTTTGATGAGCCGACCTCGGCACTTGATCCGGAAATGATCAACGAAGTGCTTGATGTAATGGTGGAGTTAGCCGGCGAAGGTATGACCATGATGGTTGTGACCCATGAAATGGGCTTTGCTCGAAAGGTTGCCGACCGTGTTATCTTTATGGAAGCCGGTGAAATTCTGGAAGATGCAAAAAAAGACGAATTCTTCAATTCGCCTCGCTCTGAACGCGCCCAACAGTTCCTTTCCAAGATTCTCTCTCACTAATTCTCGTTTTCAATACGTAAAAAAAGGCAGAAACGGCCAGCGGCCTTTCTGCCTTTTTTCGCGTCAACAGCATACCAAACTCATGAGTACTCGCAGAACATTCGGTAATACCTGGTGGGGGAAACAATGGCTCGCTACCCTCAACAATATTGACAATGCCAACTGTCTGACGCAAGGTCGATACTGCTATCTCCGAGGCAATGTTGAAAGTTTCGAATGGATCGCACATGAGCAACGTATTGAAGCTTTTGTTTCCGGCTCGGCTTATTTCCCTTACCAAGTCAATATCGAATTGCCCAAATGGAGCAAACAAAAAACCAAACAGCTATTGGATGCCATTGCCAAAGATCCTTTACTTGTCTCTGAACTTCTGCAAGGCACATTGTCCCCTGCCATTCCACCCTTTGTGATCAAATTAATCTTGATCTTTTCCCTGACAGTTGGCGCTCAATGCATACTGGGTGCACCTGTTCGGATCAATCCAGCATCTGCAAACATATCGTAGCCGTGTTCTATTGTCTGGCCGAACATATTGATGCAGATCCATTTCTTATCTTCAAATTACACGGACTGGATCTTCAAAACGAGCTCAGACAACGAGGGATTGACCTGCGCGAAGTCACCACAGCCTGTCCTCTCACATTTTCCGAACTTGCTCTGGCTGCAACAGAAGACTTCGCTTCACCAAAAAAACTTGATTCAGATGTCGCACTTGATAAATTACGACATTTGCCTTACGGCACATTTGAGTCTCTGCGCGAAACATTTTTGTCTTTGCTTCCCGTCTCCCTTTCTACGCCTGGAGACCAAACACTGAGAGAAAACTTTCGCCTGCTGCTTGTGACGGCAGAACAAACTCTCAAGCGTATTTCCCCCTTCAACCAAACTCAGGAATGGTTTGACAGATGTATTGCACCGTACTTTTTTAGTCGCAATTCATTCTTTGAGCAAGAAGAAATTCAGGCGCTTGATATGCATCTCTCCGTTAAGATCACTGATCTGGCAGAGTTCCAAAGCAGCCTCAGTATTCATGCAAAAACCTCTACAGGAAAGTCACATCAAACAACGCTCAAAGACCCCGCAGCTATTTTTGCAATTTTGTTGAAAATGCCTGCATTATGGGCACGAGAAGCCGATCCCATTCTTGAGTGTTGGCGTGAGATCACTCAGCTCGCCGCTCAATTAGTGATTCATTCGCTAATCGTACCCGCACTGATCACACCCAAAAATAACTCTTCTTGCCTTCCGCTTCTTATTTGGACGCCTGCTGTTCGCGATACGCATACAGCAAATCTTGTATCACTCCTAACCCAAGCTTGTGAGCCCTTTGCCAGAAAACTATTGGATCGCGGAACCCGCGTTCAACTCAAAAATATTGAGAAAGCAAACGTCTTTCTCGCCCTTTCCACTGCCATCAGTGCCTTAGTGAAATTTGCCACTATTAACTGCAAGGCACTAAACCGTACTTCATCTGTGCTTTTGCTTCTTGCCATGCAGACTCCTGTGGACAACAACAGAGAAATTCCTGCCAGCTTTCTTAAAAGCATGTTGCGCGGACTCAATGCTTTCTTACTCGGAAGTTCTTACCCTTGGCGCCCAATTCTGACCGTTCACGTACACAAAGAAGGCATCAAAATCAATTTCGGCATCATCGCCCGAGATTCAGTCTCTGCAGAGACTGAATCTACCGAGGTGCCTTCTCACAAAAGAGCTCTTACCTCTTCACCCTTATCAGCTAAACGCCCCGTGATGCTCTCTCGCCTTTTGAGAGAAAACAGCCTTCAAAAGCATCGTTTTGCCGCCGTCTCTGTTCTTAAGACATTAACTGCAGCCTGTCCGATGCTTGCTCCCATAGCAGACACTCAAGGCAAGCCGATTACTCTACCGTACAACGACCTCAAGACCTTTCTTTTTGACATTACCCCTACGCTCACTCTTTTGGGAGTAAGCGTAATGCTCCCAATCGCTCTCAAAAGATTACTAAAACCTCAATTAGTGGTTCACGTTCAAGCTGGTACCAGTAACTCACTACTAGACAAAAACGCATTTTCCAATTTTGACTGGCGGGCGGCGATCGGCGAGCATGAACTTTCGCTCAATGAACTCCTTGCGCTCGCCGAAAAAGCGGGCCAGGTTGTACGTATCAATGAAGACTTCGTTTATCTCGACGCGGAACAATTGCATAAATTGATCCAAACAATCAAGGAACAGCCTCAGCCAACCTACCTGGAGAAGATGCGAGCGGTGTTGTGCGGAACATACGCCAAAAACGGAATCCCCACACGGGTGCGGATTGCGCAAAACATCATCAAACGCATTGAAGCACTGACAGCCGTCGAAGAACTCTCTCCACCTAAAAATCTTCAAGCTGCACTTCGCTCCTACCAGAAACGAGGATTTTCTTGGCTAATGAAAAATCTTCGTCTTGGCATTGGTGCATTAATCGCTGATGACATGGGGCTCGGAAAAACTCTACAAGTCATTGCCGCACTCGTACAACTAAAAAACGATGGTGAACTCCAGCACAGCAAAGTGCTAATTGTTGTCCCTACGACTCTTTTAACCAACTGGAGTCGTGAAATTGCAAAATTCGCACCAACACAAAGCGTTGGCATTTACCACGGCTCAAACCGGACCCTACCCGCCAATAGCAGGGATCTTCCTGATCTCACGCTCACTTCTTATGGCCTAATGCGGCGAGACACTGAAAAACTAGCCTCATTCAAGTGGCGTCTTCTTGTTTTGGATGAAGCTCAGGCGCTCAAAAATTCTGCAACTAGTCAAACCATTGCAGCCAAAGCAATTCACGCAGCACAAACTATTGCAATGACGGGAACTCCTGTTGAGAATCGTTTGAGTGAATATCGCTCAATTCTAGAAACCGTCCAGCCTCATCTATTTGGCTCGGAAAAAGACTTCCAAGAAACATTCGCCCGCCCTATTGAAGTTGACCACAATCCTTTGGCTATCGAATCTTTTCGTCGACTCACCTCTCCTTTCATGTTGAGAAGAGTAAAAAGCGATAAATCCATTATTGCGGATCTGCCAGAACGTCATACGATTGATTTATTCACTCATCTTTCCCTGGAACAGGCGGCTCTCTATCAGAAGGAACTTGACAAGTATTTAAAAAAAATCAGAACCCTTGAGACAAACGCAAACAACGAGATTGATAAGCACTTCTATCAACATGCGAAACAAGGAGAAGTTCTCAAGCTCATCACAAGCATGAAGCAAATCTGCAATTCACCTTCTCAGTATCTCAAAACTAAATCTGTCTTTCCGGATTCTGGAAAAGCAGCCTCGTTGTTTGAGCTTCTTGAACAGTGCCGAGAAGCTGGACGCAAGGTTCTGATATTTACGCAATACCGAGAAATGGGAGAACTTCTACAAACCTGGATTGAAAAAGTCTTGGGCGACTATCCTGATTTTCTGCACGGCGGCATTCCCCTGAATGAACGTCAAAACATGGTTGACCGCTTCCAAACAAATCGGTCTGTGCGTACTTTAATCGTGTCCCTGAAAGCCGGAGGTACGGGTCTGAACCTCACTGCAGCTAGCTGTGTGATTCATTACGACCTTTGGTGGAATCCTGCTGTAGAAACTCAAGCAACCGACCGTGCCTATCGAATCGGTCAACAACGTGATGTCCTAGTCTATCGTTTTATTACTGAAGGAACTTTCGAAGAGCGAATCAATGAAATGCTCCAACACAAACGAAATCTCGCTGACTTATCGATTGTCACAGGAGAAACTTGGATCGGGGATCTATCTGTCACAGAACTACAGGAACTTTTCTCCCTAAAACGCCCACCTATCAACTAAGAAGGGGCGGCCAGAATGCCCATCTGCACTAAATTCAGCGGATAAATTCAAACAAAAGGGATTTCATACCCACGCTGCTTTCGATCATCGAACAGTCTCGGTTTTGTCTGTTCGGCAACGCGCTTTACTGGCACTTAAAAACTAAAACGCCGTGTGAAACATCACACGGCGTTCGGTTGGAAGTAGCACCTACCTTCGCTCAAGCAACCATAAAGCAACAGAAGCACACACAAGCATGACACTAGTAGGCACCACCGCCACCAACATGGGATGCCAAGTATTTAGTACCCCCAGGAACGAAAAGATGTTATTGAGGGCATAAAACGAAATACCGATCATTAAACCCATAAAGATTTTGATTGATACTCCACCAGAGCGAGCATTCAAATATGCAAAGGGCATAGCCACTGCAAACATCACAAAAATCGCCAAGGGATAAAACACCTTTGACCAGAAGGCCACCCGATAGCGATCCGCTGTTTGGCGAGTGTCCTTCAGATGGTTGATATATTGCCAAAGATCCGAGATCCCCATTCGCTCAGGCTTAATCGTAAGCACTCCCAAAATATCTGGCCTCATCTCTGACGGCAACAACAAATCGACATCTTTGCGACTTGAACTTTTTTCAACCATCGGCGTTTCGTCGTCTGTAATTTTCGGCAAAGTCTCAACCTTAGCCTCTTTCAAATGCCAACCTCGTCCAGAAATATAGTTGGCCTCAGGCGCATGAAGTACGCGAATAAGCCCCCCATCCTTATCAAACTCGAACACTCTCCAAGCACCGGTGCGACTGTGTTCGCCTGCAATAAGGTTATGCACGTTCACAAATCGAACTGCAGCTTCCCCCGCCTGGGCATTCTTGACATTGTCTTTGACCCACACGCCAGAAGAGTACCCTCGCGCAGACAATTTGCGATTGAACAAAATATTGTCCATGTCATTGCGCATCATATCCGCCGCCGGCGTCAGCCATTCGCCCAAAACATATGTCATGGCAATCAGCACAAGCGCAGGAACCGTCATCATCCTTGCCAAACGAAAAGGAGACAACCCCGCAACGCGCATGATTGTGAACTCAGAGTTGGATGCCAACCGACTCATTGTGTACACGGCTCCCAAAAGAGCCGCAATCGGCATCACTTCATAGAGTCGTGACGGCAACTTGAGCATTGTCAGAAACAATGCCATCGAAATACTGTAACGATTCCCGATGTTGCGAGCTTGGCTGACTAAGTCAAAAAAAGCAATCAATGCAACCAAAGTCACCAAAACGAAGAGCGTAGCAATCAAAACTTCTTTGGCGATATGTCGGGTCAGGACTTTCATGCCTTATCCCTCCCGAAGAGCTTGTAAGGAAGCTCGGTCAACCACAACGGCACCCACCGTTGCAACCAAACCCGCCGTACAAACAAAAGCGCTGTAATCAACGTCACTGTTCCGTTTAATCCTACCAACGCCACAAGCCAGTTAACCTTTTCGACCTTAATCCAACTCTCGGCCACTGAAATTCCATTCAGGTACAAGATGAAGATCAGTACCGCCATGATCAAACTCATGCTGCGTCCCGCTCTTGGGTTTGTGTAAGACAAAGGAATTGCCAACAATGCCAAATTGAACGCAGCCAACGGCCAACATAGTCGCCAAACTATTTCAGCTTTTGCCTGAGGCGTATCCAAGGCCATGAGTTTTTCAAACGTCATCGTCTCTACATCTCGACTGATGTACGCCTGTTCTGCTCGGGTTCCAATTCGAATCTCATACGTCTCGAATTCCGTGACGCGCCAAGCTGCATCTCCGTCTGCGCTCGTGTCGTAACGCCGGCCATTTTTGAGTACCACGTAACGCTCGCCCTTGTCCGTAGCCTTCACCTCTCCTGAAGCAGCCTGTACAATAATTTCGCTTTGGCCGTTTTGCTCACTCATGAAGACATTTTTGACATGAGACCCATCGGCGCTAACCTCTTCAATAAAAAAGATCCGCCTGCCTCCCATCGTTTCTATAAAACGTCCGGGTGCGATTCGGTTGACATCGTCTCTCTGCTCAAATTGCCGTGCCGTGCGTTCGATCTGATCCTTTGCCCAAGGAGTTACTGCAATTGAAATAACACCAACCAAAACAATCATCGGTAAAGCAAAATGAAGAACCGGTGCAATCCAACGCAATAGACTCAACCCGCCGGAACTAAACCAAACTGGTATTTCGCTATCCTGCCAACTGCGCATCATTACCATTAAAACGGCAATAAAAATTGACAACGACAGCAACGCTGGCAAATTAGTAAACGACGAATAGGCCATCAGCTCAAAAACGGAACGCGAATCCACGCTTCCGCCCGCAGCCTGACCCAAAATGGTTACAAGTCCGATCGTTACCACGACCGAAAAAAGCACCGTGAAAACACCTCCGGCACTACTTGCAAGCTCATTAACCAAAAGTCGTTTAAAAATCATTATTCAAAACGCCCGAGAACTTTCGGGCGCACATGAGACATCTTGATCGGATTCTAGCGACCCGAAGCGAAATAAAGCTTCGGATCGCTAAGGATTGTTACGCTTTCTCCACCGAATTCTGCTCGGTTACATGCAAGAAAATCGTCACGCCCAAAAGCACGGCGGCCGTGGCCAACAAACTTAGCCAAAGATTGCCTCCGGTGATACCGGCCACTAAATAACCCACCGCGGCAGAGCCAGCAACCAAAAGTGCATAAGGCAGCTGTGTAGCTACGTGATCAATGTGTGAGCAACCCGCTCCAGCCGACGACAAAATCGTTGTATCAGAAATGGGAGAACAATGATCGCCAAAAACAGAACCTGCCAACGTTGCTGAAAGTACAACCACCGTTAATGTCGGATCCAGTGCTTCAACAATCGGAACCACGATCGGAATCAAAATACCAAATGTCCCCCAAGCAGTGCCCATAGAAAATGCAAGGAAAGCTGCAATGGCAAACACAATCACCGGCAAGAAAGTTGCGCCCATTCCAGTCGAAGTAACGACCTGTTGCATAAACTGTGGAGCGGACAACAGTTCACGGCAAACACCCGACAGCGTCCAAGCCAAAATCAAAATGATGTTGGCCGGCAACATCATCTTCATGCCTTCCACTGAGCCTTCAGCAAACTGAGCAAAACTCATTAATCGCCGCGGTACGTACATCAGCAAAGCAACAATCAGTGCTCCGAACGAAGCAAATACCAAAGAAATCGAAGCCGACGAATTGCCAATGGCTGCCATAAATGTGTGGTACTTGGCATCACTGCCCCAATATCCGCCCGTGTACATCAGAGCCAATACGGCAAACACGATCAGTGCACCCAACGGAACGAGCATATCCCACGTCGTACCGTTAGGGTTGTATTTGAGTGTATCGGCTCCCGGATTTTGGGTAGCCGTAGGATCCACTTCCTGTTGACGAGCCCGCTCTTCAGCTCGACGCATCGGGCCAAAGTCAAAATCCGTCCAACACAAGAAAAACACCAATACCAAAGAGAACAACGCGTAGAAGTTCCAAGGGATAGTGGCAACAAAAGCACCGAGTTCACTGTCAAACGCGCCAGTATCTTTGAGTGAAGAACCCACCGCTGCAGCCCAAGACGAAATCGGTGCAATGATGCACACAGGAGCAGCGGTACTGTCGATGATATATGCCAGTTTGGCTCGGCTGATCTTATAGAGATCCGTAATCGGACGCATCACCGTTCCAACGGTAAGGCAATTGAAATAATCGTCAATAAAGATAGCGATGCCCAAGCCGCTAGTAGATGCCAATGATGAGCGGCGACCACGAATGATCTTAGTGGAAGCTCGTCCATAAGCCACTGTGCCGCCTGACAAACTAATCAAGTAAACCAAACCGCCCAACAAAGAGCAGAAAATAAGGATATTGAAGTCCACCTTTTTAGCCATCATCGTGAAGGCTGTCTCAAGCGTACCCATCACGATATTGGCATCCGTGCCTACTGCGTAAATAAGCGTGCCCGTAAAAATGCCCACGAGCAGCGAGGAAAACACTTCTTTGGTAAGAAGTGCCAGTGCAATGGCCACGATCGGAGGAACAATCGACCACCACTCGGCAGCATAGGGTTCCATTTCTTGTTTCCTTTGTTTGTTTTGTTGGGTAAGTGACTAATGCAACGTCAATCGTTACAGAAACACTTTTACTTTTTTATGGGAAAGCGCTGTTGCAAAGCACAACGCACGGGTTCCGGCACGAAGTCGGAAACATCGCCACCTAGGGAAGCGATTTCACGCACAACACTACCGCTAACAAACTGGCAGTTAAGTGCAGGCATCAAAAAGATGGTTTCCACTTCCGGCATCAACACTCTGTTCATACCGGCCATTTGAAATTCGTACTCAAAGTCGCTTACAGCCCGGGCACCACGAATAGATACGGTGATTCCGCGCGCTTTAGCAAAGTCGCAAAGCAATCCATCAAAGCCTTCTACCGTCACATTCTCGAGACCCTGCAGTCCTTCGCAACTGGCCTTCACCAATGCAACACGTTCTTGCAGCGAAAAAAGCGTCTTTTTCTTTTCACTTCGCGCCACAGCCAAAATCACGCTGTCAAACAACCGCGCAGCGCGTTTGAGCACATCAAGGTGCCCGAGCGTAAAAGGATCAAAAGTTCCGGGATAGACGGCCGTCGTCATGGCTTTTGAGACAAGAGTCCTCCTCCTTAAAAGAGATACTCTTACATTTGTTGTACGTCGAATCGATGATTTTAAACGATTATGCGCGTACAAAGAAGGTAGTGAACCGCTCCCGCTCGTCCGCGCCGAACACTTTCCAAACCCCAGACCTTTAAAAGCTCATCTGAGATTTCTACCTCATTTTCCAAATACAGAAAACCGTCCTGACGCAAAAGCGGCAACACTGCTTTAACGGCTGCTTCATGCAAAGACAATGCAAACGGAGGATCTATAAATACCACGTCAAATTTAACACTGCATTTTTTCACCCAGTCAAAAGCATCACAGATTTCACACCGCACCTGCTCCTGTGCGTTGAGTTTTTTTACCACCGCCTGAATTGCTGCTGCACTTTTCCTATCTTTCTCCAACAGCACAACTTCACCTGCTCCATTGCTTGCAGCCTCCAGCCCCAAAGCTCCACTACCGGCAAACATATCCAGAAACCGGACTTGGGAAAAATCCCCTAGAAAATGGCGCAACCAATCAAACAGAGTTTCTCGTACACGAGAAGGGGTTGGACGCAGTCCTTCTCGCAAACCAACTGCGATAGGTGTTCTTTTGTACCGTCCCGAAACGATTCGAACTGTACCGTCTGCACCATGGGTTGGTAAACTAACGCGTTGGACTTTTTCGCCCGCTTTGGTGCCTGCGCGCCTTATGGGCGCAGCTGGTTTTTTCTTTGCTTTCGTCATGGGATTTTTTTCACGTTTAAAAAACGGGCTTGCTCGTACCCGCGTCAACCTCGTCCGCCTATTCACTGGCGGAGTAGTTGACGAAGAGTTTTTCGATTCACTTGAGGAAACACTTATTGCCGCTGACGTCGGCTACAAGCCGACCTCCGTCATCCTACAGCGTTTACGCGATACGGTGAAGCTCAAAGGCTTAAAAACACGCGATCAAGTGCGTTCGGCCCTACGCGATGAAATTGAGCGCATTTTGCTACCGGCTCAAAAACCCATGAATCTGGACGCCGCAAAGCCTTTGGTTATCATGATGGTTGGTGTAAACGGTGCGGGCAAAACAACAACTATCGGCAAAATTGCCAAATGGCTTGCAGCTCAAAACAAATCCGTATTACTTGCCGCGGCAGATACTTTCCGAGCAGCCGCACGAGAACAGCTTGCTGTCTGGGGAGAACGCAACAAAATCGATGTAGTTACGCAATCCGGCGGAGATCCTGCTGCTGTTGTATTTGATGCTGTCTCTGCAGGGAGAGCGAGAGGTACTGACGTTGTGATTGCCGACACCGCAGGACGTCTTCCTACACAACTCAATCTCATGGAAGAGCTCGCCCGAATTCGCCGATCTCAAGGCAAAGCAATGGAAGGGGCACCTCACGAAGTCTTGCTTGTTGTTGATGGCACAAACGGCCAAAATGCACTGGCCCAGGTTAAAGCATTTGACAACTGTGCCAAACTCACAGGGTTGATCGTTACCAAACTCGACGGAACTGCAAAAGGCGGCGTTCTGGTTGCGATCACTGCTGAACGTTCTCCCGAAAATGCCCTTCCAATCTATTTTGTGGGCGTAGGAGAGCAAATCGATGATTTGCAGCCTTTCGATGCCAAGAGTTTTGCCAGCGCACTCGTCGGCGAAGATGTTGAAGATAAGTGATTTTTCCTGACCTCGGGCCATATCAAACAACAAAAAGAGAGTTAACGATATGAAGGGTGAAACAGAACAGCAACCGGTTCTACTCGGTGCAGTTGATCTTGGCAGTAATAGTTTTCGCGTTGAGATTGGGCGTGTAGAGGACTATCGCATCACGACGGAAAGCTATTGGAAAGAAACGGTTCGCTTAGCAGGGGGAATTGATGAAAACGGTGCCTTTACGCCGGAGATCCAGGAACGCGCACTAGCCGCTTTGCGTCGTTTCCGTGAAAAACTCGAGAACATTCCTCCGCAGAACATTCGCGCCGTCGGAACACAAGCATTGCGAGTGGCTACAAATTCTGCAGAATTTCTACCGAAAGCTGAGGAAGCCCTCGGCCATCCCATCGAAATCATTGCAGGACGCGAAGAAGCACGTCTTGTCTTTTCCGGTTGCGCCCATACACTGCCGCCATCAAGCGAAAAAAGACTGGTCGTTGACATTGGCGGAGCCTCCACGGAGCTTATTATCGGTTGTGGTTTTATTGCCAAAGAATGCGAATCTTTCCATGTTGGCTGTGTGAACACTTCGCGTGCCTTCTTTCCTGACGGAAAAATCACCGCTAATGCATTAAAACAGGCTCAATTAGCAGCTCAAGCCGAATTCGAAGAGGCTCATCAAGAATTCTCATTCCGCAATTGGGACGCCGCTTATGGAAGTGCCGGCACCATCGGTGCTGTAGCCGACATCGGGCACGCCTCAGGCCTTACCAATGGGGTGGTCACCCCGGCCCTTCTAAAAGTTTTGCGTAAAGAATTGATAGAGGCTGGAGATATTCGCAAGTTCAACTTCCCGGGGCTCAAAGAAGATCGTCGTGAAGTAATCGCTGGCGGTCTTGCTGTACTCTCGGCTGTTTTCGATACTTTTAAAATCAAGGAAATGCGTCCCGCTTCCGGCGCCCTTCGCGTAGGCCTGCTTTACGATATGCTGGGTCGTCAGGAACAGCGCGACACGCGCGACAGCACCGTAACAGCAATCATCAAACGCTCAAGCATTGACAAACAACAAGCTGCTCGCGTAGCTGCTCTGGCGGACAAATTCTTTGTTGCGCTTGAACCTAACGAAGAAAAATCCCACGACTGCCGCAAGTTACTGCAATGGGCCTCCATGCTGCATGAAACCGGTCGCATGATCAGTCCCAGTGGCTATCACAAACACAGTCAGTACATTTTGATGAACTCTGATCTGCCTGGCTTTTCGCGCTACGACCAAACACAGATGAGTACTCTGGTTCTGGGACAGCGTGGAAATCTCAAAAAAGTTGAAGCAGCACTCAGTGATGACTCTTTTGTTCATATGCTTCTGGCATTGCGTCTTGCCGTTATTTTTGCTCACGCTCGTCGTACTCTGCGTCTACCGGAACTTAAACTTGAGCGCGTCCCTCACTCACGAAAGCCCGCATTTCATCTATGGGTGGATCCGCAATGGCTCATTCGCCATCCCCTGACAGGTTATTTACTTGAGCAAGAAACCCTCGTCTGGGGACGAGTTGGCATGGAATTTACACTCATGCGAACCACCGATTAATCATCAAAAACAGAGGACTGTGCTAATCAATGGTTTCCAACGGCGTCAATATTCCTTTAGTAGAGCTCATCAACGCCGGAATTGAAGTCAACGGCGAACGGCTTTCACCTGGCATTACATTCAATGTGACGCGCGGTGAGTTCGTTTGCCTGCACGGTCCCACTGGCTCGGGAAAATCTCTTGCTTTATCGATGATTGCCGGCATCCTGCGTCCCACTTTTGGCGAAGTTCGTGTCGCTGGTGACTGTCTCAACAATTTCTCTGAACGAGAAATGGCTATCGTCCGCCGTTCCATGGGCATCATGATGCAAGAGTGTCTGCTGTTGGAAAATCGTACGATTCTGGAAAACGTCATGTTGCCTTCTCTGGCAGCGGAAGAACCTTTCGGAAAAGCTCGTGCCGCAGCGATGAATGCGCTTGACAAGTGCGGCATCTCCGATCTTGCTCAGGAACGCCCTCATGACCTCTCAGCTGGTCAAAAACAAATTGCCTGCGTAGCCCGAGCCATCGTCAATAATCCGCTTCTCGTACTCGCCGATGAACCTTGCGCTCACCTCGATGCCGATAATGCCCAACATCTGATGGATCTATTGGGAGAGGTCTCCCTTTCAAACGTCTCGGTCATTGTGGCTTCGCACCTGCAACTGATGCCCACAAATATTGTCTGCCGTCCGATCCTGTTGCAAGGAGGACTTCGATAAGTATGTTTACTAGTACACGTTGGGCAGCTCGTCAGACCATCCGAGCAATCCTTGAGTTCAAAGGCCTTTTTCTGATGGCTTTGTCTCTAGCTGGGCTCGCACTTACCATTCCCTTTTTCCTAGCCACGCTTGCTTGGTCGCTTTCCTCTCAAGTTTTCGATGTACCAACGCAAGCTGAAGTTACGATTTTTTCTGATCGCAGTGCTGGCGACCAGTCAGTACGCGATATTGCTCAGAACATAGCCCAAAACTCTGTCATATCATCGGTTCGCATCGTCTCAAAAGAGGACGCACTGGCAATGGTTAACAAGTCTCTGGGGCTAAAAACAGAAAATTCAAAGTCCAAGGGAAAAGCTCAAAACAATCCTCTGCCCGACATCGTAATCGCCACGGTAGCCAATAATGTTTCCTCAGAAGAGCTTGCCGCCGCGGCTGAAGAATTCCGCAAAATGGAGAATGTCGACCTAGTCGCCTACGATGATTCATGGCAACGTTATCTCAACGCTTTGTATACGGCTCTTTCTGTTGTTCTCGGCATTCTGGGCACAGTGGTATTCTTGCTGGTGCTTCTAGTAATCTTCGCCTCTGTTCGGTTAACAACCAACGCTCAGAAAGAAGAAATCCGAGCTTTACATCTTTTTGGGGCTACCGCCAGCTTTATCCGCCGCCCCTATTCATGGCGCGGTTTTCTCACACTGATGCTTGCTGCCGTACTTTCGCTTGGTGTGACAGCAACAGGCGTCAGTCTTCTAGCAAAACCGATTGCTGACTTTGCCGGGTTATATGGAGTCACCGTCATCTTGCGCATGCCTGCACTTGATTGGTGTTTGCTGTATGTAGCAATGGCGGCTCTTTTGGGTTATTTCGTAGGATCCTTTGCCGCCAAAGATGCTATCGCCCGCGTACAAAAACACAAACTGTGAATTTTTTAGTCAAAAGCCGACAAACTTTTTGTGTAGCCGGTTACAACTTTTGCATTCAACTTCGCAGTAGCATCTTACGAAAGATCCGATACTTACTCTTGTTTTTGCCTGAATTTTCTTTCTGTGACCGATACCACTAAAAATTCGATTCTTCCCTCAGTTGCACTTCCTGAAAAAACGCAAGTGGGAACGCTGGATTCTGTCGACAATCTCCCCGTTGGCAGGGGACTTGTCGCACGCAGAAAAAATGCAGGACAAATCATCACCACGAAATGTGACTCCAACAAACAACTTGTCCCATATACACCTCCTGCCGGTGGCAGTTTGATCGTCAGACCTGAACCGGTTAAAGGCGAAGTTGTTCCATACGAAAAAAAACAGTATCTTCCTGCCGTTATTCCACGCCTTGGAGATTTAGACGCTTATATTCGCTATGCCAACTCTGCTCCTATTCTCTCAGCAGAAGAAGAGCACGATCTGGCCGTGCGTTTGCGTGACGAAGGCGATTTGATGGCTGCACAGCAGCTGATCCTATCGCACCTTCGCTTAGTGGTTTCCATTGCTCGTGGCTTTCTCGGCTACGGTCTACCTCATGCCGATCTCATTCAAGAAGGGAATATCGGATTGATGAAAGCCATCAAACATTTTGACCCTGATCGTGGGGTGCGTTTGATGACTTTTTCCGTGCATTGGATACGTTCGGAAATTCAGGAATACATCGTTCGCAACTGGCGTATGGTGAAGTTGGCTACTACGAAAAACCAACGCAAACTCTTTTTCAATCTACGACAACTCAAAGACGATGACCGCACGCTCAGTACATCGGATACCGAGCGAATTGCCGAAACATTGGATGTCAAACCTGAAGAAGTGCGAGAAATGGAAGCCCGTCTCAGCGGCGGTGATACTCCTCTGGAAGGAACCGCTTCCACCGATGCTGAAGAAGATAATTCTTTTGCACCGATTGATTGGCTCTCGCGTGAAGAAGACGAACCTGACACAGTACTGGAAGAGCGTGACAAAAATCGCCTCACTGGAGAAATTCTCCGTGATGCGCTCGATGGTCTTGATGAGCGCAGTCGTCGTGTCGTGCTTGCTCGTTGGCTGCGTACCGACTCCGATGGGAATCCGGATCCCATGACACTTCAAGAGCTAGCAACCGAACTCGGCGTATCTGCTGAACGTGTACGCCAGATTGAGAAAAAAGCTATTGCGAAGTTACGTACCGAACTTGCTGCAGACAAAGACATTCTCTAATCTTTCGTCCCGAACAACTTTACCATTCATCGACAAAATTCCATTGCTGCTCTGATTTTGTATGTTTCACGTCGTTCTTGTTCATCCTGAAATTCCCCCCAATACCGGCAATGTCATTCGTTTGTGCGCCAACACCGGCTGTACATTGCACCTAATTGAACCATTGGGCTTTCAAGTTGATGACAAACATCTTATTCGTGCCGGGCTCGATTACCACGAATTCACGACAATGAAGACGTACCCTTCATGGGAAAACTTTTTAGAAACAGAAAAGCCTGACTCATCCCGCATGTTTGCAATGACCACCAAAGGTTCTTGCATTTTCTCTACACTGCGGTTTATGCCAGGCGATTGGTTAATTTTCGGTAGCGAAGGACACGGACTTCCGGATGCAATTCGAGAATCTTTCCCAACTGATCAACGCATCCGGCTTCCCATGATGCCTGAAAACCGTTCTCTTAATCTCAGCAATGCTGTTGCTGTTACCGTTTTCGAGGCATGGCGACAAAACGGCTATAAGAGCTCTGTTTAATATCTTGCTTGCGGTAACAACACCACCATATTGTCCCGATGTACTGCCTCTTCAGGCCCTGAGAACCCAAGAATTTCCACAAACTCTTCACAGTGACGCCCTGCAATCAGACGTAACTGTGAAGAGTCGTAATTTACCAACCCTCGGGCAATTTCGGATCCATCAGGGGCAACGCATCCCACAACATCTCCTCGAACAAAATCTCCCTGCACCGCTCTGATTCCAATCGGCAGGAGACTTGTTTTCTTTTCCACAAGTGCTTTTGCCGCACCAGCATCCAGCACTACAAGCCCTTGCGCGCGCAGTTGATCGGCAAGCCACTTGGTTCGAGCATGCCAAGGTGCCTGCGCTGATGTTAACTGCGTACCAATTGATTCTCCCTTGGCCAGCCTCTCGAGAACTCTTTCCTCGCGTCCGCAAGCAATAACTGTGCTCGAACCACTACGGGCGGCACGTTTGGCCGCGAGGATTTTCGTAATCATGCCCCCTTTGGAAAGGGAACTCGCAGCCCCTCCGGCCATCTTTTCAAGACTGGGATCACCAGCTTTTGCCTGAGCTACAAATTGCGCATTCGGGTCTTTCCGTGGATCTGCCGTGTAAAGTCCACGCTGATCGGTCAGTATCACCAAAACATCCGCTTCGATGAGATTGGTTACCAACGCTCCCAGAGTATCGTTGTCGCCGACTTTAATTTCATCTGTCACGACGGTATCGTTTTCATTGACAATCGGCACAACCCCCAAACGCAACAACTCAAGTAATGTTTCCCGAGCGTTCAAATATCGTTCTCGATTCGAAAGATCCGCGTGCGTTAGAAGAATCTGCGCCGTACGCACTCCGTGAGTCGAAAATGCCGTCTCGTACGCTTGAACCAACCCCATCTGCCCTACAGCTGCGGCTGCCTGCAGTTCGCAAATGCGCTCTGGACGCTTGCTCCATCCCAGGCGTAGTACCCCTTCGGCAATAGCACCAGAACTCACGAAAACAATCTGCTTACCTGAGTTCACCAACGAGCAAATCTGAGTCGTCAGATTCTCGATCATTTTCTGATCAAGTCCTCGACCATCGTTGGTCAGCAACGCACTACCAACCTTTACAACAACTCGCCGAGCGTCCTTAAGCGCACTGTTCTGCATGGGCGAAAATTCCTATCCCTTGTACCTGACTAACCAAAGTATTGTTAGAGCTCAATTTCCTCTAATTGTGCGAAACGCACATCATCTCGCTCGTCGTCGAGACGATTAACTTCGCGTCGCTGCGTATCGAGTTCTTGAGCAATCGCCTTTATCAACTCCTCGCAACCCTCTCGCGTAGCAGCACTCATCACAAAAAGCGGCCGATCCTGTCCAAGTTCCTTCTTAAAGCGCTCAATCAACTCTGCACGTTCCTCTTCCGGAACCAAATCAATCTTGTTAAGTACTACCCAACGAGTTTTCTGAGCAAGCGCATCGTCGTATTTGGCCAACTCATCAACAAGAGCTCGTGCCTCAGCCACCGAATCAACATCCGGATTCATCGGCGCGCAGTCAATGATGTGCAACAACAAGCTTGTGCGCGACAAGTGCCGTAAAAACAAATGCCCCAGACCAGCACCCTCGCTTGCTCCTTCAATCAAACCGGGGATGTCCGCCACAACAAAACTTTGCTCAGGTCCAACACGCACCACACCGAGATGCGGATGCAACGTTGTAAAGGGATAGTCTGCAATCTTCGGTCGAGCATTGCTGACAGCAGTGATGAATGTTGACTTTCCTGCATTGGGCATGCCCAAAAGGCCCACATCAGCCAATACTTTCAGTTCCAAACGAACCGCACGATACTGTCCAGGTTCACCTGGAGTGCACTGTCTCGGCGCACGATTGATACTTGTTTTAAAGTGCAGGTTTCCCAGTCCGCCCTTTCCCCCCGCAGCCAACAATTGGCGATCACCATGATGCGTAAGATCGGCTACGGTTTCTCCAGTCGTTTCATCCACAATAAGGGTGCCGACCGGCATACGCAGAACAATATCGTCTCCGCCAGCACCAAAACAATCTGCACCACGCCCATTTTCCCCATTGGGAGCAAAGAACTTACGTGTATACCGGTAGTCCACAAGCGTATTGATATTACGATCAGCTACAGCCCAAACGCTGCCGCCTCGTCCACCATCGCCCCCGTCAGGACCGCCCTTGGGTATGAACTTTTCGCGGCGAAAACTCGCAACACCATTGCCGCCTTTGCCGCCTTGAACCTCAATGCGGGCTTCGTCAACGAATTTCACTTCAAAACCATCCGTAAAAAAGCATGTTCAGCTGTTTCGAAATTGAAATCAATTTCTCCGAGACAGCATAACGAAAAAAGCCCCGCGAGGACAACGTCCCGTCAGGGCTTTTTTGGGTGAAGTACTCGTGCCGCCTACACGGCACCCATAACTTCAATTAGCCGGCAACCGGAACAACCTTCACAAACTGGTTGTTCTTCGGGCCCTTCACTTCGAAGGCCACCATGCCGTCCACGAGGGCATACAGCGTGTGGTCACGACCAATGCCTACATTGTCACCAGCGTGGAACTTGGTGCCGCGCTGACGAACGATGATACCGCCGGCATTAATCATGGCGTTGCCAAAAACCTTGACGCCGAGGCGCTTAGCCTGAGAGTCACGACCGTTGCGGGTAGAGCCGCCACCTTTCTTGTGTGCCATTTTCTATGTTCTCTTTTAAAAATCGTTGCTCAAATTAAGCCTGGATCTTGGTGATCTTGACTTCCGTGTAGTTCTGACGGTGGCCGGCGCTCTTCATGGAGTGCTTGCGACGGCGGAACTTGAAAATGCGAACCTTGTCGGCGCGACCATGATGGGTCACGACAGCGGTCACGGTAGCACCTTCCACAACGGGAGTGCCAACCTTGAGGCCTTCTTCGGTGCTCACAGCAAGCACTTCATTGAAAACCACCTCGCCTTCAACGTCAGCGTTGAGGGTTTCGACCTTGAGAAAATCACCTTCGGCAACACGGTACTGCTTGCCGCCGGTCTTGATAATTGCGTACATGTATTTTTCCTCGCCGTTTTGCGCCCGGTTTCCCCGGTAGGCAAAACCTTTTTGTAATTTCATATCACGCGCACTACGCCGCAATAGCGTTGCGCGTACGCGCACACCTTCCCTGCGAAGGAAGGGATCGAGATTATGACAGACAGACTCCTGCCTGTCAATAAGTGAACGCCTGATTTTACAGAAAAATCAGGCGTTTCCCATCTGATCTAAATAGACTCAGCACTCACCTATCCCGCAGCCTTAAGCACTGCAAGCTGTTCTTCAACTGCTGGTTTGAGCATTTCCGCTCGAGTAGCATCCAACTGGCCAATACGCAACCGACGACAGAGAATATCTTCAGCTGTACGCGCCCCCGTCATGGAGAACTCCTGCTTGACGAAAGCATTGAGCTGGATAAGAGCCTCAGACGAAGGTGCATCCCCATTCAACAGTTTCTTCTGCAACTCCTCCATTGCCATCTGAGTGCTGCCATCCAAACGCATTGAACGTGTCATACATCCGTATCGCGGCAATAAGTGGCGCTTAATCGCCTCATCAATCGCAGCCTCCGCTTTAACTCGATAAAGCGTCATAGAACCACCAATCACCGTAAACATATTGCAGAACTCGGGAACCACAACGAACCCACGTCCGCTGTCGAGTCCTCGCACTCCTACCTCTGCCTGAAGCCCCGCAAAACGCGCACGAACATCTTCTCTTCGAATCTTTCGGCTCAACACTCGATTAGCACTGGACAACAACAACCGAATTTCATCTTCAGTCATTTGAGGATCAATCGGAGCCTGCCCCTGTACATTACAGGTCGCACCAATCAAAAGTCGCCCCTGCCAAGGAACAATGGTCAAAGGCAGACCTCGTCCACAGCCATTGGGAAGATGTAGCGCATTTCCTGTGGGCATGAACGTTCTATCTACAACAATATAAGAACGTCGCATGATTCTCACCAAGTTGCCACTTGTGACATCAACCATACGGCGAACATCATCTGCCCATACGCCTGCGCAATTAAAAATAGTGCGAGCACGCACCTTCATCTTGTGCCCGCTCTCTACATCCTGCAGAACAACGGAAGTCACTCGATGACCATCAGCCTCCGCATCAATCATTCGCATGCGATTGAGGGCAACAGCCCCGTATGCAACGGCCCCCTTTAACAGAGACAATGCCAAACCAGCATCATCGCAACCTGCATCCGTGTAACTTACGGCTCCGGCTAAACCTTTGCGCTCAATGCCGGGAAGCATACCCAGAGCTCCCACTCGCCCTAGCACTGAAACCGGCCGCGTACCGCGTCCTCCACTCGAAAACAAACTGTAGAGAGCCAATCCCGCAGTTCGAAACAACATGGAAAATTTACTGCGGCAGGGAATAACAAAATTTTGTGCTCGTACTAAACTCGGCGCATTTTGTAATAACAGTCGACGCTCATAGAGCGCTTCGCGTACTTTTGCCCAATGTGCCGGACAGGCAAGAAGCCTAACATCGCTGCCGATATGCTTTCCGGAACGAGAAGAGTAGCCCGAGGCCCAGTCTTGAGCATCCACGATAAGCACCGACATTCCTCGGCTTGCTGCGTCCAAGGCAACACCCAACCCTGTCGTACCGGCACCAATTACCGCCACGTCAAACTCATCCTGTCGCTTCAGGCGCTCGAGCATCTGACTGCGACTCCAAAGGACCTGCTTATTGGCCATGTCTTTCGTACTTATATCCTGTTGTTTGAGAAAGAAACCACCATTTGACTTAAAGACTTTCCAGAGCCTCAAGCTACACAGTGCCATCGTTTTCATTGCAAACGCAAGTTTAACCGAGCAAGCTCTTCAAAAAACTTAAAGCTTCTTCATTCCAGTCACTATCTCCCCAAAAAAAGAGCGCCCCCGCATCAACGGAAAGCGCCTCTTTTGTCTTCACACGATCGAGTCGTTACTCACTCTTTTCTTCAAGAACCACCGATTCGTCGTTAACTTCCTGCGACTGCTCAACTTCTGCAGGAACTTGTTCGCAACGAACAGTCTTCGTCAGAGCAATCACCATACGCAAAGCTGCATTGACGTCCTCAGAAGTTTTGAAAAACTTGGCAACATCACCATCCAACCGCACTGTTGCATTGCTCACGAAAGCAGCACGATCTGCAAAACGACGCTTATCCACAGCCTTTGCACGAGGTCCGGAGCGCCCCCCAAGCTCTTCTCTAAATGGGCGAGCACCAAAAGGCTTACGCTCACCTCGCCCAACAAAGCGATCACCACCGCGTTCGCCAAAACGGCCTTCGCCGCGGCCAAATCCACGATCACGGCCAAAACTTTCAAAACGGCCGCCCTTGCTGCCAAATTGTTCACCATCACGCTTTTCACGGCGTTGAGGTTTGTCATTGAAACGGTCGAAAGCCATTGCAATATCCTTACAAAATACGATTGGCGCACCCGAAGTGACACCACACCAACCAAGTAGTATAGACAGAGGCGAGTCACCCCTGTTAAAAAATTCACATTTCCACTAATTCGATGACATTTGACGCGTCATTGCGCCGCTTGCCGAGTAAACTGTTCCTTACAGAAAGACTTTCTGCGGTCTTACTGGAACCCTACAAACAACAAAAAGAGAGGTTTTTATGCTGCAGGTTATTTTCCATGGCGTAGATCGTTCTCCGGCTGCTGAAGCCGACATTGCCAAACGCTTCGAAGCTCTCCAGCGCTTTGACAACAATCTGACGGAGTGCAAAGCAACGATTACAAAGGTCGGTCATCAAGGTCTCGGCGAATTCTGCGTCAAGCTCGATATGGTTGTCTCGGGAGGCCGCAGCGTAATTGCAACGGAAAAGGATCCCGACGCCATGGCAGCTATCAATAAGGTATTTGACACTGCACGCCGCGTCGTGAAAGACGAAAACGATAAGCGTCATGCCCATTGATTAAGTTCAGGCGCTTTTCTGACCTTAGATTCTCTTCAGGAGGGGATCTAAGGTCTTCAAAGAAAGACCGTCCGTAATTCGGGCGGTTTTTTTACAGAAATGCTACTGCAAATACCAAAAAAGCTCGCCGGTTAAGGCGAGCTTTTTAAATTTGGCGTCCCCAAGGGGATTCGAACCCCTGTACCAACCGTGAAAGGGTTGTGTCCTAGGCCTCTAGACGATGGGGACCTAATCTTGGTGGAGGTAAGCGGGATCGAACCGCTGACCTCTTGCATGCCATGCAAGCGCTCTCCCAGCTGAG